>DATMEE010000416.1:0-13642 GCA_035557035.1 Phycisphaerae bacterium | reverse complement strand
CAAGAATCGTTCTGTGAGACATTCGATCTTCCTGAGGACATTCAATTCGATGGAGCACCCTACGACCATCCTGAAGCTCCGTCAAAACAAATCACACGCCTCAAAGTGCGACGGCGGAAAAAACGGACGCAAAACGCAACCAATGAGCCTCTGAAATCCCCTCATGGAATGCGCAGCGGATGCCGCTTGATCGGAGGGGGCTTCGGTTGGTCCGCCAGCAGCAGCGGCAGATTTGTCCGAACCTTGATACCCCGTTGACCGTGTCGAAGGGCGTCGTTGATCCTGCGCCATGATTCACCCGGTGCATCCGGGATGCGGCCGGAGTCGCGATCGGGCCATTCGCCGTGACGACGAAAGTGCGCCTTGGCCCAGAGTAAAATGTCCTGGACCTTTAAGATTTTCCGTCGGGCGGCGATCTCTTCGCGCAACGCGTGAGTGAATTGCGCCAGCGACGAACGTCCATGTAGCCCGCGAGTGCCTCGAACCAGCGCACTATGCACCCCGGTCCAGGTTTCGCCGTCCGTATTGTGAATATCTCCCGCGGCGTGCGATGGCCAGCGGCCGGTCCGTTCGTAATGTCTTATGACCCACTGCCTTATTATCGATGGATTCAGCCGTGCGCGATGGAGGTGTTTTCTCTTGCCCCGCTCATTCACGAGCAAATCAGCCAGGCTCCATGTTCCGGGCAATCCACGAATTCCGACTTGGGCTGCAACCGTGATGCCGCCCCACGTTTCGCCGTTGCTGCCGGGAATCTCGCCATCAGTTCGGGTCGGCCATCGACCCGTTCGAGCGCGGTGCTCGTCGGCCCATTGCAATATCTGTTTTGCCGACAGGTCGGGCAGCCGGGCCCTGTTTCGTCTTCCAACTCGTTCTTCGAGGAAATCAGCCAGCGAGGTCTGCGCACGGAGCCCACGGCTGCCGGCAAGCAGCGCTCGGTGGATGTGTTCCCAGGTTTCGCCGGGCGCCGCAACAATGGGGCCAGATTTGATGCCAGGCCACTCGCCGGTCTTTTGGCGATGGGCCATGGCCCATTCGACGATCTTGCTTTCGGTCAAGCGCGCGGCAAATTTTGCGGAACGGTAAGGCAGTGCGATCCGAAATCGGCCCGCACGAAATGAACCGGTGCTGGATCCGAAATGCTTCGTGAGAAAATCCGCCAGCGATTTGTAGTCGCGCAGACCTCGATGACCTATCGCGAGCGTATCGTTGATCGCGTACCAGGATTCGCCGCGGGTATTTGGAATCCGCCCGCTTTTCAGATGCGGCCATTTACCGGTACGCGCCAAGTGGTCGCCCACAAATTGCAGGACCTGTTCTTCTGTGAGTTTCGGCAGAAACCTCTTTCGCCGAATGCCCCGGCGTTCGGTCAACAGGAGGGCGAGCGGCGTCTTAGGGAGGCCGCGACTTCCTCGGGCCAATGCCTTGGATACCGACATCCAGGTTTCGCCCAGTGAGCTGGGAATTGCGCGATCAGACGTGGTCGGCCACTTTCCCGTGCGCGCGTGGTGCTGGTCGGCCCAGCGAAGAACCTGTTCGACAGTCACCGGAGGAGGTCTTCCAACGTGGCGCTGGCGTCCTGAATCCTGAAGGAGCAGGGCTAACGATCCCCTCGCCGGGAGGCCTCGCTTACCTTCATTCAACGCCCTGTTGACGGATGACCAGGTGTCGTCATCCGGCGACTGAGGAATAGTTCCTGATTTGCTGGTCGGCCATTCGCCGGTCTTACGCCGGTAAGCATCGGCCCAGCTTAGAATCTGGCCCTGGGAAAGCGGCGTTCCGCGGTGAACGCTCCGCAGAACCTTGCGCTCCTGCCGCAACAGTCGCGGCAACGACATGCTCTCACCGCGCCGGGCAAACGCCTCAGTGACTGGAGACTTCGCCACCCTGCGACCGTCGGCCAGAGCCCGGTCGATCGACGTCCAGGTTTCGGATGGATTCGTAGCGACAACGCCGGACCTTGCGGTCGGCCAATGTCCGGTCCTTCGATGATGGTCATCGGCCCATGCGAGAATCTGGCCGATGGTAAGCTCGTTTTTGCGTAGAGAAGGATAAAGCGTCCCACGTCTTTCATGGAGAAGGCGCTTGAGCGTCATGCCAGACGGCAGGCCGCATCGCCCTCTGTAGAGCGCATGATCGATCCGGGCCCAAGTCCGCCCGGGCGCTGTCGCGATTTGCCCACTCTTTTTTGAGGGCCACTCTCCGAAGCGTTTGTGATGATCGTCCGCCCATTGAATGATTTGGGCCGCAGCCATGTGGGACTCGCCGGTCTGCTTGAGACGAGAGTGCTGCCTACGCGTCGTCATGGATCGCCAAGCTCGTTGGAAGACATGAACGCCGCGTTACCGATCAACTTCACCCATGACGACATCGAGGCTTCCGATGATGGCCGCCATATCGCCGAGCAGCACGTTGTGGCAGACCCGCTCGGTGACGCAGAGGTTGCAAAAGCTCGGGCCGCGGGCCTTGACCCGTGAGGGAATCGTGCTGCCGTCGCCGGCGACGTAAAAGCCGAGCTGGCCGCGGGGGTTCTCGATTTCAAAATAAATCTCGTCTTCCGGAAGTTTCAAGCTCTTGCCCTTCTTGTGCAGCGTTTCCTGCCCGGCGGTGCCGCGGAGTTTTTCGAGCGCCTGGCGGATGATTCGCACCGCCTCTTCCATCTCTCGGACGCGGACGATGTAACGATCCCAGCAGTCGCCGGTGCGCCCTTTCTCGCCGCTGCCGACGGGCACGTCAAACTCGAATTCATCGTAACCGCCATAGGGCTTTGCCTTGCGGAGATCGAACTTGATGCCGGAGCCGCGAAGGACCGGGCCTGACAGGCCGTAGTCGATCGCGTCCTCCTGGCTGATGACGCCGACATTGGCGGTGCGCTTCACGAAGATGTGGTTGTGCGAGAGAAGGTTGTTGTACTCGACCACCTTCGGCTCGAAGTAATCGAGAAACTCGGTGCAGACGTCGATGAAGTTTTCCGGCACGTCGTGGGTCACGCCGCCGATGGTGATGTAGCTGTAGGTCAGCCGAGCGCCGCAGGTGGCCTCGAACATGTCCAGGATGTACTCGCGCTCGCGGAAGGCGTAGAGAAACGGCGTGAAGGCGCCGAGGTCAAGCCCGTAGGTTCCGAATGCGACGAGGTGCGAGGCGATGCGATTCAGCTCGCAGAAAATAATGCGAATGTATTTGACCCGGGCGGTCAGCTCCGCTTCAAGGCCGCTCAGCTTTTCAACCGCCAGGGCGAAGGCAAAGTTGTTGTTCATCCCCGCGAGATAATCCATACGGTCGGTGTAGGGGATGTACTGATACGGTTGCAGCGTCTCGCCGATCTTCTCGGCGCAGCGGTGCAGATAACCAATGTGCGGGACGGCCTCGAGCACCATCTCGCCGTCGGTCCGCAGCACGACGCGCAGCACGCCGTGGGTGGCGGGATGCTGCGGTCCCATGTTGACCAACATCTCCTCGGTGGGCATGTCCTCCTGCTGAATGCGGTCGGCGGAGAGGTCGAGATTGAGATCGGGCTGGAATTCGAGAACGGTTTCGGCCATATGAGGCGCTCACATTTCAAATCTGAGATTTCAAATTTCGAGGCAATGCCGAAAGCATCAGGCATTCGCGGAGTCTAGTGTATCGGCCTTGTCTGATCGAATTCCGTCACCGCCGGAATGCCGTGATATTCCATCGGAAACTTGTAGTCCTTGCGAAGCGGATGGCCGACCCAGTCATCCGCGCACAGAATTCTACGGGGGTGTGTGCCGTCCTGGTCAATCACCGAATCGGGATGGTCGTCGAAGGTGATGCCCATCAGATCGTAGGTTTCCCGTTCGTGCCAGTCTGCGGCAGGCCACACCTGCGCGACGGTGGGGATATGGGGATTGCTGCGTTCCGTGGACACATGGACGGAAAACTCGTTTTCCATCGTCCACGCATCGCCGCCTTTCGTGGGCGGCCGCATCGAGAGTAAATCGTAGATCGCAACGAATTTCTCGTCCTCGAGCAGATCGAGCGAGGCGATTGATCGCAGGAAATTCAACTGAAGGCGGGGGTCGCTCTTCAGAAATCTCGCGACTTCGGGCCACGCCGACTTCTCGACCTCGACGCGCGGATGCGCTGTCTCGAATTTGAAACCGGCGATCTTCGCGCCGAACTGCTTTTTAAGAATGTCGGTGATTTCTTCCGGCGTCATCGGGGTTCCCAATAAGAAGACTTGCAATGATCGAAAAAAAATGAAGTGACGCGTTAATTTGATGCGGCGGTTTCAGGTGTCAGTGCCGCGTCCTTCGCCGTCACCCACCGGTCGCGCGCCAGCGTCTGGTGCTTGATCATGTCCTGCAAGCGCATCAAGCCTTCCAGCAGCGTCTCTGGCCGCGGCGGGCAACCGGGCACGTAAATGTCGACCGGCACGACCAGATCGACGCCCTTCACGACGTGATAGCCGTTCTTGTAATACGGCCCGCCGCCGACGGTGCAGGCACCCATCGCCATGACGTACTTCGGCTCGGGCATCTGGTTGTAGAGGCGCTTCACGCGGCTGGCCATCTTGAAGTTCACCGTGCCGGCCACGATCATCAGGTCGGCCTGCCGCGGGCTGGCGCGAAAGGCGCCGGCGCCGAAGCGGTCCACGTCGAACCGGCTCGCCCCGATGGCCATCATCTCGATCGCGCAGCACGCAAGACCGAACGTCATCGGCCAGATGCTGCAGCTTCGGCCCCAGTTGATCGCCCAGTCGAGCGAGGTGATGATGAGGCCGTCTTCCAGTCGATTTTCAATCCAGCTCATCTGTTTCTGCCTTCAAGTTATGACCAACGTCGCGCGGCGCGGCCGAGCTCATCGTCATGTCGAACCGTCGTGGGCCGTCCCTGCCCTTCCGTTGCGCGAACCCAGTCGAGGTAGCCGAATCGCCACAAGTAAAGAAACCCCAGCACCAGCACGGCGAAGAAGAACAGCATGTCCCACATCGCCGCGATGCCGGCGGTCTTGTACACCACCGCCCAGGGGTAGAAGAGCGCGATTTCGATATCGAAGATGAGAAACACCAGCGCGACCACATAAAAACGCAGGTCGAACTGCACCCAGCTCGATCCGATCGCCGGCTCGCCGCATTCGTAGGCCGCGTCCTTGTCGGGGTGCGGCAGCGTGGTGCGGAGGAATTTGCCGGCCAGCAGCGCCGCGAACGCCATTAGAAAGCCTGCGACGGAGAAGAGTAGAATTCCGAAGACGAGATCGTGGCCCATGGTTCGTTCCGAGTTTCTGGTTTCTAGTTGCTGGTTTCTCGTTCTAGATTTTGAGCTGATGAATCGCAATCCATCGGCGTCACGCGCTGGGCGCGCTTGCCTTGGACGGCTGCAGCGCCTTGAGCATTTCGTCGCGAACGGGACGAGCCCGTTCTTCCCAGCGGTCCTTCATTTCGGCCGCCCACTTGGGCATGTTCGGCTTCTGCATCCAGTATGGTTCGGGCGTTTGCTTGCCCTGCTTGGCGAGGTCGGTGAACTCGACGACCATGTCTTCGCGGGTGTAGGCGCTCAGGTCATGGTTTTCGCCCATGTGGATGCAATCGGTCGGGCACGGATCGACACACAGCGCGCAGAACATGCACTTTTGATAATCGATCGCGTAACGCTCCAGCGCGCCGCCCACCGCGATGCCGGTGGCTTTATCGATCTTTCGCGGGCCGCCCTTTTCGATGTAGATGCAATCGACCGGGCAGGCCTTCGCGCACATGTCGCAGGCGATGCACTTCTCCGCCTCGAACCAGTGAAAGCCGCGAAAGCGCGGTTTCACCACCGGGGGCATGTCGGGATACTGCACCGTGACGGTCTTCGCGAAGCAGTATTTGAGCGTGATGCGCATGCCGATCGCGATGGTGCGGACGGTGTCGAAGATATTTCGAAAGTACGCGCGAGCGGTCGCCATAAGTTAATGCCTCGGAGGCATTTGGCCGCGCGGAGTCGCCGTTTCTTCACGGCGTACCCAGTCAAACCGCGCGGGTCCAATGCCTTAGCGCTTTGTACACCGAAGTATAGCGGAAGGAGCGCCGTGATACCAAATCAGCGGTGCTGCGCCTTAGTGATTGCGTGGACCGCAACGCCATTTCCGCCGGCGGAAGCCGTATAGAAACGGCAGCATGAACATCGTGGCCATGGTAGCGCCGGGCGCGCAGAGTCCGCACTCGGTCGCCAGATTCTCGCCGGGTGTCACGAAGATCCCCGCCGTTCCGTCGAAGAAACCCGCGGTGAACACGATCTCGCCCTCGTCGTTCAGGCATGTCGATCGGCCGCCCTCGCCGCCCGACGCCGGAGAAAAACCGAGGGTAGTGATGGTTCTAACGTCGCCCAACGCGGCTGAGACTTCGTCACCCTCGCGCACGATGAGGCGCACGCTGGCGTCGGCATCCTGAATCCAGATGCCGCCATCGTTCGAGAAATCCACACCGGCGCCGGTCAGCAAGCCGTTGAAGGCGATTTGCCCCGTGCCATTGATGGCGGGTTCGAGATCGGCTCCGACGAATGTCGCCCCCGCCGTGTCCGGGGCTTCATCTCCGGCGCGGGCCACTAGCGCCAACGCGCCCGGCTCGCCCGACCAGATGCCTTCATTGTTCGTTTCGTCGATGTCCGTGCCGATCAGCGTCGCATGGAATGCAACCCGGCCGGCATTGATTCTTGGCGTGCCTCCGAGGATGCGATCGAATTCATCGAAGTTGACGCCCGCATCCGTGTTGGGGGCGGCGTCGCCCTCATGCGCCACGAGTGCCAGTTCATCGACAGTTCCGGCCCAAATACCGGTGTCGTTTGTAACATCCACGCCCGCGCCCGCGATTTCGGCGACGAATGCCGATCGCCCCTCGGCATCGACGTCGACCGGGGTGAACAAGTCGGAGAAGTTGGCGTCCGGCACGCCGGGGGCGGGAGTGCCGCCGGCGCCGGTCGAGTCGCCGGCCAAGGCGACCAGCTCCAACGGATCCGATCCAATCCAGATGCCGGTGTTTTCGCCGCCGGCGCCGAGGATGCTTGGGGACACCACGATCTGGCCCGCGCTGTTGAACGCAAGAAAGTTGAATGTGATGAAGAGATCATCACCGGTGCCCTGCGCAATGTCTCCACCGCGAACCAGAAGTTGCAGTGTCCCGTCCACCTCCGACCAGACACCCTCGCGATTGACGCCATCAACGCCGGGGCCGTCCAGCACGCCGGCAAACGCGACCTGATTCTCGGCGTTGATCAATACGTCGCGAAAGTCGAGAAAGACCACGCCATCGCCCGTGCCGGGGGCAGGGCTGCCTGTTCGTGCAAGAAGAACCAGCGTCCCAGAGCCATCCGACCAGATGCCTTGATTATTATCTTCGTCGACACCCGGACCGGTTAGTTCGGACTCAAAGACGATGCGCGCTTCGCGATTCATCTGCATCTCGTTGAACTGAGAGAAGACCACGCCGTCGTCGGTGCCGGGAGCGGGGTCGCCTTTCCGGGCGAGTAACGCAAGCGTACCCGAGGATTCAGTCCAGATGCCGCGGTCGTTGCTCTCATCGATCGACGAGCCGGTCAGAAACCCAAGAAACGCCGTGCGGCCGGCGGCGTCGATTCCCAGTGGCGAAAATGGGGTTCCCTCCTCAAAAACTACGCCGGCCTCCGTTCCCGGGGCGGACTGGCCGGAGAGTGCGACGGTTCGCACGGGCACCTGGGCATGGGACTGCGCATTGATTGCAAGCATGGTTAGAACAGGAATTGCAATGATCCAGATAGAGCTTCGACGAGACATGGTTGCGTCTCCTTTCATTCGTAAGGTGGGTCAGTCTTTTGACCCACCGCTGGAAACACGTAAGCCGCCGCGAATGGTGGGTCGGGAAGGCCGACCCACTTCCATCACTGTTCGCTACGTGCAATAGCGCGCAGCTCCGTACGGCGAGATCGCTTGCCCGCGGATATGGTTGTGCGCCTCCGGCGGTGCCACATTAGCGACAGTAGCGTCAACACAGTGGCAGTTGCCGCGCCGGGGGCGCAGGGGCAAGCTTCGGGGCCGGGACCGATGTTTGGGTCACACACATCGCCCACGCCGTCGGTGTCGCCGTCGGCCTGGTCTTCGTTGGCATCGTCCGGACAGTTGTCGCAGGCGTCGCCGATGGTGTCTTCGTCGGCGTCGGCCTGATCGTCATTGTCGGATTCGGGGCAGTTGTCGAAGGCGTCGTCGATGCCGTCGCCGTCTTCATCGCCGACGATGGTGACGAACGTCGCGACCGTGTCGTCGGTGAAGAGGACGCCAAATGCCACCTGTCCGGCATCGTTGAATCCGGTGGAATCGCCGCCCTGTCCGCCGGAGCTTGCTGCAATGCTAAAGATCTCAACGGTTCTAACGTCGTCCTCGGCCACCTCGATCTCATCGCCGACACGGACGACGAGGTGCAGCCCGTCGGCATACTCCACCCAGATGCCGCCGTCCGTGCCGGACACGCCCGCGCCGACCACTGTGGCGGCGAAGGCAACGCGTCCCTGGGCGTTCAGGCAGGGCTTGCCAAATGTATTGAAATTAACGCCCTCAGGCGTGCCAGGTGCATGGCTCGCAGTTCGAGCCACCAGGGCCAGTTCCCCGTGTCCTTCCGACCAGATGCCCCGGTTATTGTCGGCGCCCACACCGGGGCCGGTGATCTCAGCACTGAACGCGATCCGCCCGTTGTTGATGGAGGGTCCCTGGAACGGGAAGCCAAACTCGCTGAAAACGACTCCATCCTCCGTATCGGGAGCGCCGCTGCCTTCCCGAGCGATGAGCGCCAGTGAACCCGCGAGACCCGACCAGACGCCCGTATCATCCGCGTCGGTCGCGCCGGCGGCGAGAAGGGCGGTAAACGCCACGTTTCCTTCGGCATCGATCGTCAGATCATCGAAAAGATCGAATTCCGCCGTCGCGCCGGGGGCATCGCCGCGAGCGACTAGCGAAATGTCGCCGTCGGAGGCTAACCAGATACCCCGAGCGTTTGTGGGAGTTGCTGCAAGCGATCCTGCGAATGCGATTTGACCGGCGGCGTTAAACGCGATCTCTCCGCCGACGTCCTCGAAGACTGCAACCGGGTCGACTCCGGGAGCCGTGTCCCCCGCGCGCACGATCAGTTCCAGCGAGCCGGATGCCTCCGACCAGATCCCATTAGCAGTTGCGTCAGCGCCGGTGAGTTCGGCAGAAAAGGCGGTCCAGCCGAGATCGTTAATCGCTGGAAGACTGATAGAGGTGAAGTCCTCCGTGGTGCCAGGCGCGGAACCGCCGGTACGCGCCACGTGTTGCAGCGTTCCCGACCCGTCCGACCAGATGCCTCTATTGTTGATATCACTCACGCCCGTGCCTGTCAGCAAGGCCCGGGTGACCGCGCGCCCCTCGTTGTTCATGAACACCAGTTCAAACTCGCTGAAATTGACGCCGTCGGGCGCGCCGGGGGCGTTGCTTCCCGTTCGCGCGAGCAGTTGAAGGTCACCCGACGATTCGGTCCAGATGCCTTGATTGTTGCCGGCGCCGACGCCCGCACCAGAGAGCTGGGCATTGATGACGACGCGCCCGTCGGCATCGATGCCGACGGGGAGGGGTGATTCGGTACCGCCGAACGTGACTCCGTCATCGGTGCCGGGCGCCTGTTGGCCTGTAATCGCCACCGTCCGCAGCGGCACCCCGCCTTCGGCTTCATGACCTGAGATCAGCGCAATCGAAAACGGCAATGCGATGATCCAGAGCGACTCTTGTCGAAACATGACAGTTCTCCTTTCATCTGTAGGGTGGGTCAGCCTTATCGACCCACCTATTTGGCGCAAGGATCCTCCGTCGAAAGGGTGGGTCAGAAAGGCCGACCCACCCTACGTGTTTTTTTCCGCCGGCGCGAGCATTGCAGCACTCCCAGCGTGAGCAGCGTCGCCATCGTGGCGCCCGGGGCGCAGGGGCAGGGTCCCGGGACATCCGGCAGAAAATCGCATTCATCGCCGATCCCGTCGCCGTCCTCGTCGGCCTGGTCTTCGTTGGCAGCTTCCGGGCAATTGTCGCAGGCATCGGCGAGCCCATCTTCGTCCGTGTCCGCCTGATCCGCATTCTCGGTTTCTGGGCAGTTGTCGAAGGCATCGTCCACGCCGTCTCCGTCCTCATCGGCGACGACGGTGACGAGGACGCCGTAGGTGTCGTCGGTGAATTGAGCGAACAATGCCACTTGTCCGGCATCATTGAAGGGGGAGGCCGGGCCATTAAAGCCGAGCGCCGGCTCCACCGACAAGATCGTGCGAATGTCGCCCTCCGCCACCTCAACTTCATCACCTCTGCGGGCGACGAGGTGCAGGCCGTCGGCATATTCCACGAAGGTGCCGACGTTGTTCGTGTCGTCCACACCCTCGCCGGCCAACAAGGCGCGGACCGCCAATCGACCCGCGGCATTCATGTATGTGGAGCCGAAATCGGCGAAGGTCACGCCCTCGGCCGTGTCTGGCGCCTGTTCCCCGCCAAGAGCCACCGCCGCCAATTCGCCGCTCCGGTTCGACCAGATGCCGCCGTCGTTGTCGGGTCCAATGCCCGGGCCTTCGATCTCGACCACGAATGCCACTCGACCATCGTTGATCACCGGAAATGCAAATGAGGCGAAGGTGACTCCATCGGCCGTGCCCGGGGCCGGCGTGCCTGAGAGAGCTATCAAATCAAGACGATCGGGGTTTCCAGACCAGATGCCCGTGGTGTCGCCGAAAAGCCCTGCGAAGAATGCCACCTCTCCATCCGCGTCCAGCGCGATGCCGCTGATGTTCTGAAAGCTCGCTTCCGAACCGGGGGCAGTTCCTCGCGCAACGAGCGAGGTGTCGTCCGACACGAGCCAGAGTCCTTCATCGTCCATCGCCCCAAGTTCACCTCTGAAAGCGAGTTCCCCGGCGGAATTGAAGTCCATATCGCCGAACAAGAATGCAAAGTTCAGCGGCGGGTCCGTGCCGGGCGCCGCATCGCCGGCGCGCACGATCAACCGCGTCGAGCCTGAAGCCTGAGACCAGAAGCCCGTGTTCGTGGCGGCCGGCCCGCTCAGGTCACCGTGGAACGCCACCTGACCTTCGTCGTTGATGGTGGGAGCGCCGAAGAATGTAAATACTTCCGTTGTATCGGGCGCGGCGTCGCCGATGCGTGCCACCAACGCCAACTCCGACAAGCCGTTCGACCAGATGCCCAGATTGTTGGTGGTATCCACCGCGGGGCCGGCCAGGACGGCGAAAATCGCCGCGCGTCCCTCGCCGTTCATGACAGTGATCGTGAAGTCGCTGAAGGTGACTCCGTTCGCCGTTCCGGGTGCAGGGTCTCCCTTGCGCACGAGCAGCTCCAGGCCGTCCGACGACTCGGTCCAAAAGCCCGTATCGTTAGAGGCATCGACTCCAGGGCCGGACAGCGTGGAGGAAACAAGGACCCGACCGGAGGCAT
This sequence comes from Phycisphaerae bacterium, assembly GCA_035557035.1. Taxonomy (GTDB): domain Bacteria; phylum Planctomycetota; class Phycisphaerae; order UBA1845; family UTPLA1; genus JADJRI01. The sequence continues at coordinate 2,239 of DATMEE010000416.1, read as the reverse complement.
CGATTCCGATCGGCTGTGGTATGGCAAACGTGACGCCTTCATCCGTGCCAGGGGCCTGCTGGCCGGTGAGCGCCACGATTCGCATCGGCACTGCGCCCTCGGCACGAGGATTCGCCGCGAATGCCGCGGCAAGCAACGATGCGACCATCCCGCAAGAGTTTGGGCGAACCATGGCATTTCTCCCTTCATTTGTAGGGTGGGTCAGCCTTATCGACTCACCCATTTATCCGCACGGCTTTCGCGAAAGGTGGGTCAAAAGCCGACCCACCCTACGTCGCCGTCGATCGCGGCTACATGATCGATCTGCCAGTGCGACGGGTCCGCCGGCGGCGGGTCAACTGCATCAGCATCAGTGAGACGGCCGTCGCGGCGGCCGCTCCGGGACCGCACGGCGCGCAGTCTTCCTCGCAGGCGTCGCCGATGCCGTCGTTGTCGCCGTCTTCCTGGTTCGGGTTTGAGTCGTCGGGACAGTTGTCTTCGTCGTTCAGCACCCCGTCGCCGTCGGTGTCGTCGGCAGTGGGTTCGCAGGCGTCGCCGACGCCGTCGTCGTCTTCGTCGGCCTGATCTTCGTTGGCGATGTCGGGGCAGTTGTCGTCGGCGTCCGGGACGCCGTCGCCATCGCTATCGGCATCTCCGATTTCGGCGACGAATGCCCCAGTCGTGCCATCCGTGAAGCCGAGGTGGAATGTCACCTGCCCGGCATCGTTCAAAGCGGTGGATGTGCCGTCTTCTCCCCCATTCGAACCGATCGGAAGAATGACCGCCTCGATGGTGCGGGAATCTCCGTCCGACACTTCGACCGTATCGCCGGTGCGTAAAATCAGGTGCAGCTCGCCGTCGGCATCACTCAGCCAGAGGCCCTGATTGTTGGTGTCATTCACGCCTTCGCCGGTCAATAACGCGGTGAACGCGATTTGTCCCTCCGCGTTCATGTTGAGAGAGATTAGGCCAGGCGCGCTGACCGCTACTCCAAGGTCGGCAAACGTCACGCCCTCTCCCGTGCCGGGCGCGGCGCTTCCGGTGCGGGCCACGAGCGCCAGGTCACCTTGACCTTCCGACCAGATGCCGATGTTGTTGCCGGCGCCGACGCCGGTTCCCGCCAGCGTGCCAATGAACGCGGTCCGGCCCGCGGCGTTAATGAGCGGAAGCGCATCCTCGAAGCTTCCAAAGTTCACCCCGTTATCCGTGCCAGGAGCGGCGGCTCCCTCCAAGGCCACGAGCGACAATGCCCCGGGCGCGCCGGACCATATTCCAGTCCCCGCGGGGTTCAGACTGATTCGTAATGCCACCTGGCTCGCGGAATTAATCGTGGGATTGCTCGGCTGATCGAAAAACACATTGGCGCCCGCGCCCGGCGCGACATCGCCCTGCAGCGCCACCGGCGCCACCGAACCGGACACCTCCATCCATACGCCATAGCCGCCATTCGACGTAGTTACAAAGAAGGCGGTTTGCCCAGCTTCGTTGAATGCAGGGCCGTTGAAAGTATCAAAGAGTGCGCCCGCCGGCGCGCCGGGAGCCTGCTCACCGGTGCGGGCCACGAGGTGCAGCGTCCCACCTGCTTGCGACCAGATACTCTGGTCGTCCGCGGTATCCAGGTCTGCGGCAAATGCCACGAATCCCAGGTTATTGATGACCGGATCGGAAACGTCGCTGAAAGTGGTAGGCGCGAGGCCCGGGGCCTCATCGTCGCTTCGTGCAATCAGGACCAGCGTTCCCGATCCATTCGACCAGATGCCTGCATTGTTCGTGTCGTCCACGTCGGTGCCGGCCAGCTCGCCCTCGAACGAGACGCGCCCTTCGCTGTTGGTCTGCAGATTGACGAAGTTCGCAAAGATCACACCGGGGTCCGTATCGGGCGCGGGATTTCCAAACCGCGCCAGCAGTTGCAAGTCGCCCGATGCTTCGGTCCAGATTCCCAGTTGGTTGTCGTCGTTCACCCCGGGTCCGACGAGAGTGGAGGAAATCGACACCCGGCCGGCGGCGTCGATGCTGCCGGGCGCAATTTGTTCGAAGGTGACTCCGTCATCCGTGCCCGGGGCCTGCTGGCCGGTGAGCGCGACGGTGCGCACGGGCGCCGTGACCTCTGCCGCGGGACTCGCCGCGGACGCGACCAGGAACAACAAGGCAATGATCCAAAGGGACATTTGACGACTCATGGCAATTCTCCTTTTGGTTGCGAGAGCTGTGATCATCCGTCGACGCTTCCATTCCCTCCTGCGTTGAATCGGCCTTGTGA
>DATMEE010000415.1:0-2369 GCA_035557035.1 Phycisphaerae bacterium | reverse complement strand
ATGATCTTGCGGATGGAGGCGAGAATCTCCTCCATCGTCGGTTCAGTCTGCGGATTCACGTTTGCCTGGCTGCTCATTCGCTCACTTCCGGCGAAGTCCCTGAACGTCCGGGAACCCTAAGGCAGAACTCCCCCGAAAGCCAGATTGGTTAAGACGCGGCTCAATGACACCCGCCCTGTGCAACCGATAATCCTTCTAACTTATCAATAGATTAAAATGCGAAGCTGCGGCTCTTTGCGAACCCCGGCAGCACCGGAACCGTGGCGTCGAACGCCCCCCGCTCGCCGGTTGCGTCCTCGTGCTTGAGATAAATCCGCGCGTGTCCGGCCGCTCCGTCGCAGACAATGCACACGAGCCGGCCCCCTTTCGCCAGTTGCTCCAGCAGGCCGTGGGGCGTGATCTCGACGGCGCCGTTGAGAAAGATCACGTCGAACGGCGCCTTTGCCGGCAAGCCCTCGTCCAAACGCGCGCACACGATCTCGGCGTTGGCAACGCCGCGCAGATTGTCGGTGGCCGCAACGGCCAGATCGCGGTCCTGCTCGAGACCGATCACGCGCCCTGCCATCTCCGCGAGGACGGCAGTCGAGTACCCCGTGGCGCAGCCGACATCGAGCACCCGATCCTCCGGACCGATGCCGGCGAGCTGCGCCAGCTTCCCGAAGGAGCGCAGGTCCAGGAGCACGCGCCCTTTCCCGAGCGGGATGCAGCCTTCCATATGCGCGAGGCCGGCGAGCGAGCCCGGCACGAAGGCCTCACGCGGCACCGCCATGATCGCCTTGATAAGCCGTTGATCGGTGACGTCGTTGGTTCGGAGTTGCGTCGCCACCATGTTGGCGCGCTGTTGGGCGCTGTCGAGCATTGGGGCGGTTCCAAGGATAGGCCGATTTGCGCGGCTTATACTCCAGCCGCCGCCTGGGCACGAAGACAAATCGGCGGGTGCGCATTGTCCGTCCTCAAGCCGACTGATATGAGGCGCGGGCGCTTCGAGTGGGCCACGTGGCGGAGTGGTGACGCAACGGTCTGCAAAACCGTGAACCCCGGTTCAATTCCGGGCGTGGCCTCCACCAACACCTGCCAGCCGCAAGCAGAGTCCTGGCCGAAGAACTTCCGAACCTCGATCAGACCGAATCAAGACTTCCGAAGTCAACATCGCGTACTTTGTCAAGTACAGTCGTGCGACTCGTGTCTCCGAATCAAAGTGATTCGCCCGTCCAAGTCGCCGAATTCTGTCCGAAGTCTGACCTGACCGTTTGTGCAGGATTTCCCGGCAAGGTTGAGGTCAAATGTTTTCGTTAACCATTTCTTTACCAAATCAGGGCAATCTCTCGCCTGTCTTCCCTTGAAGACACCCCACCATTACCCAATGCCTTGGGGGCCGGATGCAAATCCGGCCCCTCCTTTTTTCGGCGTAGTGATTCACGTGACGCCGTTGTTCTTGGGTTTGTTTCGCCGGCCCCACCAGACCTCGACGCGACGGCGCTGCCGCCGGACGATTGGAAGATCGATCGAAAGCACGAGGAAACCCAAGGGAATCATCCAGAATCCGAGGATCGGCAGGAACCCGACCATTCCGCCGAGGACCAGGCCCACGCCGAGCACGACGCGCCACAGGCGTGAGCCCGGCACCGGTATGGAGAAGCGGCCGATGTTGATCCGTCGGCGCGGGGGAGGAACTGATTCGGTGTTGCTGCTCAAGGATGCGGGCCCTCGTTGTCGATTTTGATATAGCCATCGTCACGGCCCTGCGCTAGACACGCGGACCTACGGCATTCCCCGGTAGCTCAGTCGGTAGAGCAAGCGGCTGTTAACCGCTGGGTCGCTGGTTCGAGTCCGGCCCGGGGAGCCAATTAAGTTCAGTGCGTTAGCACAGCTTCACCCTACCCTCTTCCAGCCCAAAAAACGCTCGGGACATCGCTCGGGGCATCGCTGCCTTGGTCCAGGAACCCTCAGGGAAGCCGGCCATAAATACGATAGACCTCCGGCAGGTCAGCAAAATCGCTCATGTTGGCGTTCGTCGGGCGGCGCTCTTCATGGGGCTCGGCCTAAACGCGACCCATCGCGAAGACTTCAACGATTACGAACTCCACAAGATTCCGATTTTGCCGGGGCAAACTTCGGTCGCGTTGGATTTTTTCCCACCCGATCTGCCGGCGCCCCGCGTCAAGGAAATGAAAGCCCACTTCGCGACGTGGATCGTTGCCTGCGGGTTCAGGGAGCTTCTAGAGCACTACGCGCTCTTTCTGGATCGAGTACACAGCTGTTGTCTCTTGATATCGGTGACCAAGAAGGCGCTTAGCGACAGCGACGCGAAGAAAGTGCACAAGAAGTTCAATGGTCGAGGCATTCCAGACAAGCTCGACATCCTGAGC
>DATMEE010000414.1:0-6491 GCA_035557035.1 Phycisphaerae bacterium | reverse complement strand
GTTGCCAGGGCGGCTCCCAAACCAGCTCAACCTTCGCGTCCTTCACCCCTTCAACCGCGCGCACCTTCTGCTCCACTTCGCGCAGCAAATCCCCCGCTACCGGACAATTCGGCGTCGTAAGCGTCATGCGCACGCCCACCTCGCCGGTCTCCGAGATATCCAGGTTGTAAATCAGGCCCAGCTCCACAATGTTCACCGGAATCTCCGGATCACGAATGGAGCGCAGGGTCTCATGAATGCGCTCGCGAAGCAGTGGTGACTCAGTCATCGTTCTCCTCAATCGCCCGGCAGATCGCGTCCAGATCATCCGCCACGCGAATCGGCCGATTGGCGAAGCGTCGGTTTGGTGTGGCACCGGCGAATAGCCGGTCCGGCGGTGCTTCGCCGTTGTCCGCGTCAAGATGATAGCCCACCGTGGCGGCCGGGTCTTTGAGCTGGTGTCCTGTCAGGATGCAAACAACGCGAGCGTCGCGATCGACGGTTCCTTCAGCAATCAGTCGTCTCAGCCCGGCCACGCTCGCGGCGCTGGCCGGCTCACAGCCAAACCCGACGAGCCCGATCCGCGCTTTCTCCTCCCGGATTTGGTCGTCGCTGACCTCCGCCACCACACCGTTCATCAAGTCGAGCGAACGCAGCGCTTTGGGCAGGTTGACCGGATTGCCGATCTCGATGGCCGATGCGATGGTTCTCGCCTTGCGTCCGGCTTTCGCCATTTCAGCTTGATGACCGGCAATCAGTCCATCGTCCCAATTACCGACGTTCCAGCGCAATCCTCGACGGTCGTAAAGTTCGCAAAGTGTGTTCGCACCAACGGCGTTGACCACCGCCAGGCGGGGCATGCGCTGAACCAGACCAAGCTCCTTCAATTCCGAAAATGCCTTCCCAAAGGCGCTGGCGTTCCCCAGATTGCCGCCGGGAACAACGATCCAGTCCGGCGGTTCCCATCCCAACCCTTCCAGCACGCGATACATGATCGCCTTCTGACCCTCAAGCCGAAAAGGGTTGACCGAATTCATGATGTAAAGTTTGAGACGATCCGCCGCCTCGCGAATGCGCGTCAAACATGCATCGAAATCCCCGTCGATCTGCACCGTGAGCGCCCCAAAATCCAGCGCCTGCGCGAGCTTTCCCTGCGCGATCTTGCCGGCCCCGACAAAGACGATCCCGCGCATCGGCGATCCGTCAGCAAACGACGTGAGCGAGGCAAACATCGCCAGGCTGGCGCTCGTATTTCCCGTCGAAGCACACGCCACGCGGCGGCGCTCCAGCAGCCGGGCCATCGTGAAAGCCGCTGCCATGCCATTGTCCTTGAAGCTGCCCGATGGGTTCATGCCCTCGTACTGAAAGTGCAACCGGCCGTTCTGGAGCGGAAGGTCGAGGCGCTTCACGTCCGGAGTTTGAAGCAGCGTTTGGCCTTCACCAACCGTGACGAGCGCTTCGGGCGGTGCAAAGGGCAGCAATTCGCGAAATCGCCAGACGCCGGAAAAGTCGATCGGCTCGTTCCGCGATCGATAGCGCTCCTCAAAAAACGACAGGTGTCCCGGCGCCGTCAACCGATCCCAGTCATACGCCACGTCCAGAAGCGAGCCGCATCGCTCGCAGTCGTACCGCGGACTCGTCGATTCAAAAGTCGCGGCACAAGAGGCTCGGATGCATCGTAGATGAGCGGCCGGGGTCATGGCGTCATCGTAGTCGTCGCGGTTTTGATTGAAAACGCTGGAGTTTGGCGGTAGATTCCGGCGCGTGATGCTCACTCGACAAAGCCCAAGCCCCGACGGGGCGACAGGATGTAGCCACGGGTGGAGCGAAGCGGAACCCGTGGATAATGTCCCGAAAGATGAAGTCCGCCCCAAAGGGGCGGCGGAGCCACTCGTCGATCCGCAGCGAATCAGGAAGTCTTCTCACGCTGCCCGGCGTTTCATCACGCTCGGTAGCGTCAGTCTCATCGCGATTCTGTTCTTCGTCAGCGGTCAATCCGAGCCGACCACAGGCCCCGCAACCTTCACCATCCGGCCGCAGTCACAGCCCACTGAATCGCCGATTCTTCAGTCATTACAGCCGTCGGGATCGCCAACCTCCGCGCCGGCGCCCTCGTCACCCGCAAAATTCTACGGCCTCTGGGTCCTGACCCCGGCCCTGCTCGCGATCTTTCTCGCCATCGTGACGCGACAGGTCATCGTTGCGCTCGCGCTGGGCGTTTTGACCGCCGCCGCCATGGTTTGCGTCATGCGCGGCGATCACAATCCTTTGCATTTCGTCATCTACATGATGGATCGTTACGTCCTCGGCGTCCTCGGACCGATGAACGACACCGGCACGGCCGTCAATCTTGAACACATCACCATCCTCATCTACACCTTTTTCATCGGCGCGCTGATCGGCGTGCTCACCGCGAATGGCGGCACGCGGGCCCTTGTCGAGCGCGTCACCCTCCATGTTCGCACGCCCCGCACCGGTCAGTTGGGCGCTCTGGGCGCCGGGCTGCTGGTCTTCATCGACGACTACGCAAGCGCGATGATCGTCGGGCCGGGGCTTCGTCCCGTGTTCGACCGGCTCAAGCTCAGCCGCGAGAAGCTGGCCCATTTTGTGAACTGGACTGCCGCGCCGGTGTCATCCATGTTTCTCGGCACGTGGCTGGCCGTGCAGATCGGCTGGATCAGCGACGGTTTGAAGGATCTCGAAGGGAATACTCCCGCGTTTCTTTCCAACGCGACGGCCACCAGCATTTTCTGGACATCCATTCCCTACCGCACCTATTCGGTGCTCGTGCTCGTCGCATTACTTCTCATCGCGCTCACCGGCCGCGATCTGGGTCCGATGCGAAAGGCGGAGCGCCGCGCCCGCGAAGCGGTGGATTTGTCACCGGATCATGGACAGGCAGTCATCGCATCCAAGGGCCACTGGATTCTGGCGGCGCTGCCCGGATTTCTATTGATCGCGCTCACGGTAATTCTGATGGTCAAGACCGGGTATGAAGCAAGTATTCGCAAGGACGCCATCATCCGGTTTGATTCCGTCGCGAATGGATGGTCTAGCCTCGGCGTCATTTTTGGAAACACCGATTCTCACTTTGCGCTCTTGTACGCTTCGCTGGCCAGCGCGGTGCTCGCGATTGTGATGACGGTCGCCGGCCGGACGCTTTCGCTCACGCGAACGATGGAAGGCGCCGTGAGCGGCATGACCGCGATGTTCGCCGCGACGATCATCCTCGTTCTTGCATGGGGCCTCGCCGCTGCGAGCAAGGAGCTTCAACTAAGAGAAGTCGCCCAACAGTTTCTTGAAGAGCAGCGGGCCGCGGGTCGTTTTTCGCTGTTATGGCTGCCTGTCGGCATATTCGCAACGGCTTGCCTTATCTCGTTTTCGACCGGAACAAGTTGGGGAACCATGTCGATTCTGCTGCCTTCGGTGGTCGCGGTCAGCGCCGGCCTGGCCTCGTCACTTCCGGCGAACGAAGCACTTGCCACATTTCACGCATGTGTGGGCGCCGTGATGGCGGGCGCCGTGTTTGGCAATACCTGCTCCCCGCTGGCCGACGTCACGGTGTTGTCAGCGACGTTCAGCTCCTGCGATCCCGCCGCCCATTTTCGCACAGTGTTGCCATACGCGCTGATCGTGGCGATCGTCAGCGTGGTGTGTAGCGATGGTGTCCGAATTCTACTGTCCCAGACGGCGCCGGACTTTCTCGCCCATTGGAATGTGTGGTACGGCCTGTTCGCCGGCACAATTCTGATGCTGCTCATTCTGCTCGTTTTCGGCCACCGGACGCTGCCGCCACCAGTTCCCATGCCAACTCTGATCCTCTCGTCGCGAGAAGCCCGTTGAGCCGCCCTTCTTCCATGAAAGTCGTCGTCGCGATCGGCGGAAACGCCCTCGTGGAGCCCGGCGGCCGCGGCGACATCACCGAGCAGTTCGCCCGCAGCCGCATCGTCGCAAAGACGCTGGCAGAGCTGGTCATTCAGGGGTGGCAGGTCACCGTCACTCACGGAAACGGCCCACAGGTCGGCTCGATCATGCGCCGCGTGGAAATCTCCTCGGGCGAGGTGTATCCAATCGATCTGGGTCTGGCGGTCGCCGACACGCAGGCCGGCATGGGCTACATGATCTGTCAGACCTGGCGAAACGAGCTGCACAATCGCGGCGTGGATCGGGACGCCGTCGCGATCGTCACGCCCGTCATCGTCGACGCCGGCGATCCCGCATTCTTGAATCCCACCAAGCCGATCGGCCCCTTCCTGACCGAAGCGCAGGCGAAGCAACACGCCCAGCGTGACGGGTGGAAGATTATCGAGGACTCCGGCCGCGGCTGGCGGCGTATCGTACCGTCGCCCAGACCACGATCCATCGAGCCGATGGCGCTCATCAGGACGCTCGTGAATTCCGGCGAACTCGTCGTGGCCGGGGGTGGCGGCGGAATTCCCATCATCGTCAACGAAAAGGGGGAACACCACGGCGTCGAGGCCGTCATCGACAAGGATTTCACGAGTGCGATCATCGCGGCGGAGGTCGGGGCCGACGCACTGGTGCTCGTGACCGGCGTCGAGCACGTCTTCATCAATTTCGGAAAGCCGAATCAGGAGGCCTTGCTAAACATAGCGATTCCTGAAATCGAACGCCACGTCGCCGAAAATCAGTTCCCCCCCGGCTCCATGCTGCCGAAGATTCAGGCCGCCGTGCAATTCCTGAAGGGCCGAAACAGCCCGGATGCAAAGGCCGTCATCGTCGATCTGGACAACGTCGCCGGCGCCCTCGCGGGAAAAACGGGGACCACCATCACCCTCTCCGCGCAGCGGCAGTAAAACAGAGCCGCGCCCGTAAGGAAGCAGTTGGCGCTCCATTGGGAAAAAATTTGAGCTAAGCTTATCGCGCCGCCTTCACGAACTCCCGAACGCGGCGCGAATCCAGATCGGCCGTCGTCTTTCCACCCTTCTTCAGCGCCGTCCCCACGATGACCCCATCCGCAATTCGCAGATAGTCCTTCACCGACTCCGCCGTCACACCCGATCCGATCCAGATCGGACGATCGGGCACTGCCTTCGCGACGCGACGAACCTGATCGAGATCGGCCGGCGACCCGGTGGCCACGCCGCTCACGATCAGCACGTCCGCCCCACCCCGATAGGCGGTTTCCTCGGCGGCGAGCGCAATGTCGGGCTGGCTGATCGGCTGGGCGTGCTTGACGTGGACATCGGCCGCGATGGCCAGGGTCGGCGCGGCCGCCGCCCGACGGGCCAGCAGTTCCGCCGCCCTGCCGGTGATAAACCCCTGATCGGTCGCATAGACTCCGGACAACACGTTGACCCGGATGAACGCAGCGCCGGTGGCCGCGGCGATCGCCACGCCCGCCGCGCCATCGTTGCGCAAAACATTAGCGCCCACGGAAATTTGAGCGGCTTGAACCACGTGATCGACCACGACGGACATGCCCGCGATGGTTTCGGCCGGCACGCAATCGGCGTGAAATGGCGCGTCGCCGAAGTTCTCGACGATGACGGCGTCGAAGCCCGCGTCCGCAAGCTGCCTCGCCTCCGACACGGCCCGGCGGATGATTTGCGCCATGGGCATCGCAGCCCGCGCCGAACCCGGCAGCGCCGGCAGATGAACCATGCCGATCAGGCGGAGCTTCACGACGTTTTTCCCGGCAATGTCGGCCGCTCGCCGGCCTTTGTGAAGCGGCATCAGTGCTTGCCCCGATACTCGCCGCATGGGACCAATCGCCGCCCTTTCGCCTCATTGAGAGTCAAAGTCATGACGCCCGACATGAGCTTGACATGCCGGCAGCCCGGCGCGTGAAAGCAATGTGCGTGCCGGCCGCTAAGCACCGATTCCCCCTCATCGGCCCCGCTGTTCCGCTCCCAGATGCCCCGGCCGGCCCGCCACGCATCTTCCTCGTGGCGCACATACTCGGCCTGCCGCGCAAATGGCGCCCCGCGATCGACCCATGCATATCCCTGAAAGATCAGCTCGCCCCCGAGATCGCGGCCGTTCGGCTCCGGCACGACATAGCCGACGAGCCGCCCCAGCTCGTCCCGCCGCGTCGGACGGCACCCTCCCGCCTCATACGTCAGCCGAACGGTTCGCCCGCGCGTCTGTTCATTGAGATAACGGGTGCACTCCTGTGCATGGGGCTGACCCTTGCCCGGACAGACGACGCCCGCCAGCACCGCGTGATCGCCGTTGTCGAGCACCAGCGTCCCGCCGCTGAGCACTTTCGTCACCGCGACGAACTCGGGAAGCAAACCGGTGCTTCCGTTCGTCTCGATCGGCGGCCCGGCGCCTGGTGGCTTCTCCGGACGGGATTCGCCAGCTTCGCCGCCGCCCGTATCACGCAATCCGCCGGTTCGTTCGCCATTTCCCGATGCCGATCCTGGCCCGCCATCCCCCTTTGCCGCCTTCAGATCAAGCGTCTCGCATCGCTTGCACAGCCGGCGCCCGGTGTTTTTTGCCTCCTGCTCCGAGCCGAATGTCACACGATTGTCACCCTGAATCTTGCG
>DATMEE010000413.1:0-2399 GCA_035557035.1 Phycisphaerae bacterium | reverse complement strand
AAGATATCCGGCGAGTCCGCGAAGCGTTGATCGAGCGGCATGCCGGCATTGAAGGGTACTTCAAGCATTGCCAGTCCCAGGACCGCGCTCGTGCGGCGAAGGCCAAGCCGCGGGGTAGCCAGCGGCCGCCTCGCCCCCTCCGCCAGAGGGCCAAGTCTTGAAGCCAGCCGGCTTGCTCTCCTGCCGCTATCTTCTTCTGCCTGCGATCTCGAACGTACACCTCATCAAAGTGTAAACTCTTGCGCGAGAGGGAGTGCCGGGTTGCTGCCTCTACGCGCGGCGATTCATGGGAGAATGCGAAAAAGCGTGTGATCGCAGCCTACCTTGCCCTACCAGCCGAAAAGCGAAAAGACGAAGTTGTCGCCGCAACAATTCGGATGGAGATGGTTCGTCTCAATGGCAGCACGACTCGGCCAAACACGACAACAAATGTGGGTTATGTCTATCTAAAGTATTCGCCGTCGTTACGCTTATATAAGATCGGAAAAGCAGATGATCCTGTTAAACGCGGCGTCGGTATCAGCCTACTGCTTCCAGAAGATCTGATCTCGAAACACCATATAAAGACGGACTATCCATACCCCTTGGAAAAGTACTGGCATCAGCGCTTTCGTGCGAAAAAGAAGAAACAGGGGGAATGGTTTGATCTTGATGCGGATGATATCAAGTCATTCAAGAAGCGCAAGTCGTTCATGTTCGCCGAGTTCTTCCCTTAGGCCGCGTTCTGCGGTGGCAATTCCTAGCCCTCCCTCGCTGGCGCGTCGGGCTCGGAATGCGCCGCCGCAATCGCCCAAATCCCCCCCGTCGTTTTGACTTTTTGGCGTTTTGACTTTTCGCTCGACCCCTCGACCCCTACATTACTCTCATGACCCCCCAAACCATCGCCATCCTCGACTTCGGCTCCCAATATGTTCAGCTCATCGCCCGGCGGGTGCGCGAGAACCACGTGCGCTCGCTGATCTTCGCGCCGGGGGTTGGGCCTGACGAACTGCGACAGCATAACGTCATGGGCATCATCCTCAGCGGGGGGCCGGCCAGCACTTATGAGAAGACCGCGCCGAGGCCGCACGCCGCGCTCTTCGAGATGGACGTGCCGATCCTGGGCATCTGCTATGGGATGCAGGTGGCGTGCCAGAGCCTGGGCGGGCGGGTCGAGACGTCGAGCCATCGCGAGTTCGGACGCACGAAGCTCACCGTGACGGGGAGCGATCCGCTGATCGCGCACCTGCCTCGCGAGACGAGCGTGTGGATGTCGCACGGGGACCGGGTGACGGATTTCGGCAGCGACTTCGTCGTGCTGGGCGCGACCAAGAATTGTCCCAACGCGATCGTGCGGCACAAAGCGCGGCGGCTGTTCGGCGTGCAGTTTCACCCGGAGGTGACGCACACACCCGAGGGCAGCCAGTTGCTGCGGAATTTTTTGTTCGAGATTTGCGAGGCGCGGGGCGACTGGACCGCTGGGCACATTGTTGAGGATCTGGTGGAGCGGATACGCGGGCAGGTGAGCGGCGATGCGCAGGTGATCTGCGGCCTGTCGGGCGGCGTTGATTCTTCGGTGACGGCGGCGCTTTTGAATCGCGCGATTCCCGGGCGGGTGTCGCCGATTTTTGTCGACAACGGGCTGCTGCGCGGGAACGAGCGCGACCGGGTCGAGGCGATTTTTCGCGGGCATTTCAAGATGGATTTGCACGTCGTCGACGCCGAGGCGCGGTTTCTGGAGCGGCTGGGCGGCGTCACTGATCCGCAGGAGAAGCGGCGACGGATCGGGCACGCGTTCATCGACGTGTTCAAGGAGGAGGCGAAGCAGATACCGAATGCCCACTATCTGGCACAGGGCACGACCTATCCCGACGTGATCGAGAGCGGCCATTCGGCTTCGGGCGCTGCCACGGGCACGGCGGCGAACATCAAGCTGCACCACAACGTCGGCGGCCTGCCGGCGGAGCTGGGCTTCGAGCTGGTCGAGCCGCTGCGCGAGCTGTTCAAGGACGAAGTGCGCGCGATCGGCGAGCTGCTGGGTCTGCCGGAGGAGATGGTCTGGCGGCACCCGTTCCCCGGACCGGGCCTCGCAGTGCGCATCATCGGCGAAGTGACGCGGGCCCGGTGCGAGCTGCTGCGGGAGGCGGACGCGATCATCCTCGAAGAGATCGTCACGGCCGGCTGGTATCGCAAGATCGCGCAGGCTTTCGGGGTGCTGCTGCCCGTGTCGAGCGTCGGCGTTATGGGCGACGGGCGCGCGTACGCGGACCAGAACATCATCGCAATCCGGTTCGTCGAATCGACGGACTTTATGACGGCCGACTGGGTGCACATCGACCCGGCCGTGCTGGCGACGATCTCAACGCGGATCACGAACGAGGTGCGCGGGGTGAACCGGGTGGTGTACGACGTGACCAGCA
>DATMEE010000412.1:0-5849 GCA_035557035.1 Phycisphaerae bacterium | reverse complement strand
AGGGAGGCGTTCAATTCCTCCCAGGTGAGGAAGCCGCGCCCGCGGCCCTTCACCATCAAGTCGTTGATCGAGGCGTCGATCGGATCCGCGACCTCGAACGGCTTGACGGGCGCTGCCGTCGCGACTGCTGTAGATTGCTTGGTCATCACTCTCGTCATTCAATGCGGCTCCACAATGGGACACCGAAGTCAAACTCACCAAAACCGCGCGGGCCGCCCCCAACAGTCGCCGCAGGAATCAATGAACCCCGGTATATTCGCCTCGCCATCAGTCCCAGACGGGGCGAACGTGTCCTGCCATTACTCCCAGTTTTCGACTCGCTCTCACATCGCCGCCGGCAACCACCGAACGGCGCTCTTTCGCAAACCGGCTTCAGTCGGCGCCCAACGCATTCGGGGCCGCCAGGTACTTCAGCGGTGCAAAATGATTCGCTCGACCGGCGTTGTCCTTGATTGCCAATGCGGCGGCACTTCCCATGCCGGCGCCGGCTGTCTCACTGCCGATCGCGCCCTCTCCGTCCAACGGGACTTCGGGGCGACTTTTCTTCCACGCATCCAGCACGCGTTCGCGTTTTGATGCGTGACCGATCACGGATAGACGGGCAAGACCCATCGCCACGGTCCGTTCGTATTCGCCGTGCCGCTCGCCTTCCAACTGCAAGTCCGTAATCTGACGAGCGATCTCTTCAGACTCGAACCGGCCAATCAAGCGGGCGACGCTGAACGGCGTTTTTTCGACCGCCATCTCCGCGACGGCGGCGGCGATGTCCTGCAACTCGCGGTCGCATATCAGACTCGCGTCGAAACTCGGCGCGACCTGGGCAAACAACTGTGGCGCGTTCAACAACGCCGATATCAACTCCCGCATGGTCGCCGTCGCCTCGTCGCGGGCGCGCGGCGCCTTCGATCGCAAATCGCCCGGAGCGCCGGCCGCGGGCGAGGTCCGCCGCGAGGCAATCCTGAGCTGTCGATGGACCTCATCACTCTGGAGGCCCAGCAGCTTGCCCACCTGATTAAGAATCAACCCCCGCTGGATTGGATCAATCGAGCCGAAGTCGGTCGAACTGGCAACGAGAGACAGATACTCCTCAATCGCGCTGACTCGGTCGGGACCCGATACCGCGTCGCGGTACCGGCCTATGACCTGATTCCATTTGAATTCTAGCGCGTCAATAGCCGAGGTCAAAACGGCTTCAAACGCTATCGAACCCTGCGAAACCAGCAGGTCCGCGGGGTCTTTGCCTTCTGGGACGTTGGATAGACGGACATCCAGACGCTCGGTGATGAACACCACCAACGACCTATCCGCTGCCCGCTTCCCTGCTTCGTCCGAATCGAAGACCAGCGTCACCGAATCGACGTAGCGGCGAAGCAATCTGGCGTGCTCCGTGGTCAGGGCCGTTCCCAAAGTCGCCACGGTGTGACCAAAGCCGTGCTGTTGGGCCAGCAGGCAGTCAACGTAGCCTTCGACGACGATAGCCGTCCGCGTCTTTGAGAAGGCGTCTTTCGCGCGACTGATTCCGTAAAGGCAGTGGCTCTTGTCGAACAAACTGCTTTGCGGCGAGTTGACGTATTTCGCGGGATCGTCCCCCAGCGCACGGCCGCCAAACCCCACGACGCGGTTCATCGCGTCGAAAATCGGAAACATGAGCCGGTTTCGGAAGCCGTCGTATGTCGAGCCATCTTCACGGCGCTTGAGCAGTCCGGCAGCCACTAGCCAATCGGCCGGCACCTTGGCCGAGGTCGCGGCGATGCGGAGGGCCTCCCAGCCTGCTGGTGCGAAGCCGATCGCGAACTCACGGGCCGAGTCCTCATTGATTCCGCGGGCAACGACGTAGTCGCGGGCGGCCGCGGCGTCGGTATCCGATCCACAGAGCTGCTTCTGAAACCAGCGGCAGGCCCATCGATTGACGCGTTCCAAGTCAGTCTTGGACGGCTCCCCGGCTTTTCGGGCTGGTTGGCTGCCGCGTCGATCCTGGAGCGAGATTCCGCCGCGTTGAGCCAGCATTTCGATTGCCTCGCGGAATCCGAGGGCTTCTTTCATTTGAACAAATTTGAAAACATCGCCCCCGGCGCCGCATCCGAAGCACTTGAAAATCTGCTTTTCAGGAATGACGTGGAACGAAGGGGTCTTTTCGGTGTGAAAAGGGCAGAGGCCCTTGAAGTTCTTTCCTACTCGCTTGAGAGCAAGATAAGAGGAGACGACATCCAGAATGTCGCTGGCGGAGCGAATTTGCTCGACTTGGTCGGAAATTTCCCGGGTGAACACTCGACGTATTCCCTGCGGCGCTTGTCCGCCAACGCGGACATCTACCGTAAAGATTGAAGCGGCAAATAGATGCGGCTGATCGCGCCCCGCTAAGCCCCGGAAAAGGGATTATTGAGACACACAAATATAACACCATTGTAAGCAGACGGCAAATTATCGGCGGATTTTTCTGAAAATCAGCCCTAAGCGTCGGGCGATTCGCAACTTGGGGCAGTCTCATAACCCACAATTCACAAGCAGGGGTCAACAGTGGGGCATCGGCAGAATTTGCCGTTAACCAGACCCAGCGAGTTCGCGCGACCGAGATCGATACATACGAGCCGCGATTCGAAAAAAACGGAGCTGCCATCCGTTCGATCGGCGGAGCCTATCGGACCCCTCTCTCCGTGCAAAACTCTTGCATTCACAGGGCCTTCTGCGTAAAGTTAGTTAGCTATAGGGGAAAAGACGTTCCGAGCATCGGGTTGCCTTGCCATAGGCTTCCTACCCGCTTCCGCAACCCTGCTTCGCTCGATAGAGTGTTGTCCGAGACTGACCTGCCGAACCTCAACTGTTTGCGAGGTCCGCACAACAAAACTCCTTTACTCTCCCGGCGTTTGCCGCTGCGCGAACCGCCAACCCGCAAGGAGCATCTCCATGACTCGCGTTCGATTCCTGTCCGCCGCATTGGTTTTTGTCCTCACCCATTCCGGCAGCGCGTACGCCCAGGAGGAAGTGCAGCCGCCCGAAAATCGCGATGCCATCGAGCAGTCGCGCCTGGTGGACGAGTTGGCCGCCGAGCACGAGCTCCTGTGGCAGAAGGCAGTCGCCACCTTCAAGTCCACCGAGCGTGATGCCCGGATGGCGGTGATGAAGGACGACTACGCAGAAGCCTATCGCTTGCTGGCATACGCCCGAAGCGTCATCGAGACCAATCGGCGCTATGCCACGCCTGCGGCAGAGTACGAGGCCTACATCCAGCAATCCCGCGATCTGGAAGCCTACATTCAGGATAGCCAGCGCAATTACGAAGAGCGCATGATCGCCCAGGAACGCGAAGAGGTTCTTCGCGCCGAGCAGGACCGCGCGGTTCAGATCCAGGAGACGCGCAATCGTCAGGTGGATCAGCTCATGACGCGGGCGAGAGAGCTTCAAAAGGAATGGCGGCTCGAGGAAGCGATTCAGACGCTGGACCAGGTGCTTGCCTTCGACCCTCAGAACGATCAGGCCGCCTACCAGAAGGATCTGCTCGGTGACGTGCTGCAGAACCATCGCGATCGCGTCGCCAAGACCGATCGTGGGACCTGGATTCAGGAGGTCATGATCTCTAACAGCGAGGCGGGCATCCCCTACAACAAAGATATCAGCTATCCGAAGAATTGGCCCCAGATCAGGGCGCGTGCGGGAACCGAGGCCGAGGGTGAATCCGAACTCACGCAAGAGGTCCGTGCAAAGCTGCAAAGGCCGGCGCCAGAACTGAATTTCGACGGGAAGTCCTTTGAAGATGTTGTCGAGCAGCTTCGCACGGCAACCGATCTGAATATTATCCCCAACTGGTCCGCGCTCGAAGCGCTGGGGATCGAAAAGGACTTTGAAGTAAATCTGAAGCTGAAAAACGTGCGTTATGACCAGGCCCTCGAATTGATTCTTGACGAGGTCGCTCAGGGGGAATCCGAACTCGAATTCGAGATCGACGAAGGCATCGTGCGAATCTCAACCAAGGAAGATCTCGCCCGCCGCCATTTGACCGTCGTTTATAACATTCAAGACCTGCTTATCACCGTTCCCACCTTCCGCGGACGCCGGCCGAATCTGGATCAGATCGGACAAAATCAACAACAAGGCGGCATCGGCGGCGGCCGGTTCATTCAGGGTGGCGGACAAGGCGGTCAAGGCGGTCAGCAGGGAGGAATTTTCGGCGGCGGTGGCGGTCAGGACCAGGACGACGATGATCTCGAGCAGGCCGACCCGATGGAGCCGATCATACAGCTCATCCAGGACACGATCGATCCCGAGAGTTGGCGCGAGGCCGGCGGCGTCACGGGCGCGATCTCCTCGCTTCAGCAACAACTCATCGTTACGCAAACCTCGACAGCGCACACCGAGCTTCGGAATTTGCTCACCGAGCTGCGGGCCGCTCGGGCGCTGCAAATCGCGATCGAGGCCCGCTACATCACCGTGACGCGCAACTGGCTCGAACAGATCGGCGTTGATCTGGACGTCATCCTCAACAACGGCAACGCCGGTTTCGACCGCACGACGATTCTCGATCCCGCCACGAACAATCCGGTCCTTGTGCCGAGACAGTTTGTCCGCAACGGATTCACGCCCGGCGCGCCCGGCGGCGTCGGAATCACCCTGCCGACCCAGCCGTTCGGTCAGCCCTACGGACAGCCGGGACTTGTTCCGGCCACCGGCGACTTCGGCCCCGCCAGCAGCACCTTCACGCCGATTCCGATCGTCAACAACACGCTTGATCTGGCCAGTCCAGCCAATACCAACGTGGCCGGCTCGTTGGGCTCGACGGGGAACGCATCGCCCGCATTTCAGATATTTGGCAGCTTTCTCGACAACATCCAGGTCGATTTCCTTCTGCGGGCCACGCAGATCGACCGCCGTGCAAGCGATCTGGACGCGCCTCGCCTGGTGCTCTTCAACGGCCAGCGGTCCACCTTCGAAGTGTTCGTCGAGCAGGACTACATCGCCGCGCTGACGCCGGTCATCGGCGACAACGCCGGCGCGTTTTTGCCGCAGATCGACTCGGCGCTGACCGGCCGGTCGCTGGACGTTCAGGCGACGGTGTCATCGGATCGACGCTACGTGACGATGACCGTTCGGACGTTCACGCAGGTGACGGGCGATTTCCGCACGGTGTTCTTCGGCGGCTCGCAGACGGTCGGCTCGGGCTTCGTCGAACTCGCCACGCGAACGACGCAGAGCATCCGGACGACGGTCTCGGTTCCTGACGGCGGCACGTTGCTCATCGGCGGGTTGAAGCTATCGGGCGAACGCGACATCGACGCGGGCGTGCCGATTCTGTCGCGCATTCCCATTCTCAAGCGGGCTTTTTCGAATCAGTCGAACGTAAAAGACGATTCGGTCCTGCTCATTCTGATGAAGCCCACGATCATCATTCAGAAGGAAGCCGAAGCCGAGGCGTTTCCGTCGCTTTCGTCGTCGAGCGGGGATTAGTCCTGCAAGCGCACATTTGAATTCCAAATGCACCTTCGGGGTCGGCAGCATCAAACCGCTGCCGGCCCCTGTTGTTGTTTTTACTACTTCGTCGCTCGGGGGCGTAATGATTCGCACGGTCCCGGGATGGAAGTTGGGCTGAGGTCGTCGGCTGAACGAGTTTGGGGCGTGCAGCGGACGGCGTGTGAATGAGGAAAATTCTGAAAGATTCCTGTTGACGACAGTCGCTTGGCACCTATAATAGCGAGCATTCGTCGTCAGGGCCGGCTTTTCGCTCAATCGGCTTTACGAGTTTCTTAGTTGAAGGGTGATGACGCGTTCGAGCGAACGCGCGGATCGTTTCGCGCCGGATTCAAGGGAAGCCCGAGTCAGGGCCGCGGAGATGCGGCGCGGCGGGGCTTGCGGAGCAG
>DATMEE010000411.1:0-5610 GCA_035557035.1 Phycisphaerae bacterium | reverse complement strand
CATTTCTTTGCGCCGCAACTGGCCGCAGGCCGCGTCGATGTCCAGGCCGCGGCTGGTGCGGATGTGGGCGTTCACGCCGTGTTTGCGCAGGAGTTGTTGAAAGGCGAAGGCGTCCTCGCTGGACGGCCGCTGATAGGGCAGCGATTCGACGGGGTTGTAGCGGAGCAGATTCACGTTGCAGCGGAGCTTTCGGGCGAAGGTGGCCAGCTCGCGGGCGTGCTCGGGGAGATCGTTGGTGCCGTGCAGCAAAGCGTATTCGAGGGTGATCTCGCGGCCGGTTTCGTCGAAGTAGTAGCGGCAGGCTCCGATCAGCTGATCGATGGTGATCTTTTCGGCCCAGGGGATGAGTTCCTGGCGCAGCTTGTCATTGGGGGCATGGAGCGAAAGGGCGAGATTCAGTTGCAGTCCCTCGTCGGCAAGCTTTTCGATCTGCTTCGGCAGCCCGACGGTGCTGACGGTGATTTTGCGCGCGCCGATGTTCGGTCCCCAGGGGGCGTTGATGGTGAGGATCGACTTGACGACGTTGTTGTAGTTCGCGAGCGGTTCGCCGAGGCCCATGAAAACAATGTTCGAGAGGCGTCCGCCTGCTGCCACCGCTTCGGCACTCACGCGCAGGACCTGCTCAACGATTTCGCCGGGGGTGAGATTGCGGGTGACGCCGTCGAGGCCGCTGGCGCAGAAGCGACAGCCGACGGGGCAGCCGACCTGCGAGCTGACGCAGGCGGTGACGTGATGCTCGCTGGGGAGCATGACGCATTCGCTGGTTTCGCCGTCGGGCCAACGGAGCAGGAGCTTCACGGTGCCGTCGGTCGACGCGGCGCGGCGGACGATTTCGGAGGTGAAGAGATCGAACTTCGCCGCAAGCTTTTCTCGAAGTGATTTCGAGAGATTGGTCATTTGCTCGAACGAGGTGGCGGCGCGCTCATACACCCACTGCATGATTTGGGATGCGCGGTAGGCAGGCTCGCCCAGCGATTCGAGCACTCTCACCAATTCGGGAAGATCGATCGACAGGAGATGAACTTGAGCGGATTTTTTGGCGACGGCGGACATAATCTTGATGCAGCATCATTTCGCGTTCACCCTGACGCTGGGCGTCGGGGCTAGACGGGGTCGCGATCGAATCGCGACATTCGTTCAGACCATTGCTTAATCGACGATCATCGTTCCGACGTCGCGGCCCAGCACCGCCTTGCGCATGTTGCCCGGGGTCATCAGGTTGAACACGCGAATCGGCACGCCGTGCCGCTGGCACATGTCCACGGCCGAGACGTCCATGACCTTCAGCCGGTCGTCGATCACCTGATTATAGGAGAGCTTCGGCAGAAACTTCGCGGACTTGTCCTTGACCGGATCGGCCGTATAGACGCCATCCACTTTAGTGGCCTTGAACAGGATGTCGGCGCCGATTTCGACCGAGGCCAGGGCCGCGGCGGTGTCGGTGGTGACGAAAGGACGGCCGGTGCCGGCGGCGAGGATGACGACGCGACCTTTTTCGAGGTGGCGGATGCAGCGAAGGCGGATGAAGTTTTCGCAGGCGCTGTGGATGGGGATGGAAGACTGCACGCGGGTGGGCTGGCCGAGGTCTTCAAGCACGTCCTGGAGCGCGAGGGCGTTGATGACGGTGGCGAGCATTCCCATGTAGTGGGCGGTCGCCTCCTGGATGCCGGCCTGCGATGCCAGCGTCGTGCCGCGGATGAAATTTCCGCCGCCGACGACGACGGCCACGTCCACTTTCAATTCGCGAACGGAGATGATCTCGCGGGCAATCCGGCGGACCGCTTCGCCGTCGATGCCCAATTGGCCGGGCTGGCCGAAGCCTTCGCCGGAGATTTTCAGCAACACGCGCTGATACCTAGGCGCTTCAGACTTTCGTTTTTTGCCGTCCGCGGCCTTTGTTCGTTTCGCCATGCGTGGTTTTGTTAGCAGATCGGTCGCCATGATGCAATTCCCTCTGATTTCGACCTCTGAGTCGTGACTGGTTCAGAGTCATCTTCGACAACCGCGTTGACGGCTTGCTTACGCGCGCGGCTCTGTTTGCGCATAAGAAAAAAGCCGCTTTCGCGGCTTTTCGTGAGCACTATCCGATCACGCCCACTTCAAACTTCAAATAGGACTTGATCTCGAATCCGTTTTCTTTCGCAAACTGGCCGACGGTTTTTTTGTCGTCCATCACGAAAGGCTGCTCGACGAGCACGCGCTCGCCGTACCACTTGTCCATCTTACCCTCGACGATCTTGTTCAGGATCGGCTCGGGCTTGCCCTTGGCCTCGGTCATCGACCGTTCGCGCGCCTCGGCGACCTGCTTGCTGTCGACGTCCTCGCGGACCCGGCCGAGCAGCGTCGGCGTGGAAGCGATGTGCATGCAGATTCCGCGGCCCGCGTCGCCCGGCGACTTGTCCGCGGTGATGATCGTGCCGATGCGGCCGTTGTGGTGAACGTATGACGCGCCGTACCCGTCCAGCCGGACCAGACGCACCAGATTCAGGTTTTCCTTCATGCGGCCAAAGGCGTCGACCAGCGTTTCCTGCACGGTGCGGCCGGTGGCCATCTTCGACGTCTTGAACTTTTCTACGTCAGTGATTCCTGACTTTACGCAGTGCTCGGCCAGCGAATCTGCCAGCGAGCGGAAGTCGGAGTTTGTGGCCACGAAGTCGGTTTCGCAGCGCAGCTCGACCATGGCGGCGCCTTCCGGTCCGCCATACACGCCGATGCGGCCGTTGGCGGTTTCACGCTCGGCGCGTTCGGTCATCTTGTCGGCGAAACGCTTTCGCAGAATCTCGAGGGCCTTTGCCTCGTCACCGTCGGCCTCGACGAGGGCCTTTTTGCAGTCCATCATCGCAAGGTCGGTCTTGGCTCGAAGGGCGTGCACCTGCTTGGCGGAAATCTCTGCCATGAAATGAATTCTCCTTGGGTTCCGCCTTTCGGACGGAAATCTGCGCGGAAAAACCCGCGCGGGGTCTTACTGACTCGCGGCCAACCAGGCCGGCCGCAAGTATTTCGGTCAATGGGTTATAGTCGAGTCGCGGCCCGGCCGCGAAATCACGACACGCTTTCTGACGTCTGCGGCTGCTGCAACTCGGAAGCCTCGCTCGTCGCTCCAACGGCGGCTTCGACATCCTTATCCGGGAACTCGCCCGGCATCGGCTCCGACGCATCCGCCGCCAATGTCGAAGTAGAGGCTCGCCGCGAACGGCGACCGTGGCCAGGACCGCCGGCCGACTGTTCGCCGTCTTTTTGCGCCATCGCCTCCCGGCCGCGCTTGCCCTCTTCGACCGCATCGGCGAGGGCCGCGATCACCAGCTCGATGCCGCGCATGGCGTCGTCGTTGCCGGGGATGATGATGTCCGCGCCGTCGGGATTGCTGTCCGTATCGACAAGGCACACGGTGGGGATGCGGAGCTTTTGCGCCTCTTTGATGGCGATGTGCTCGCGCTTGATGTCCACCACCACGATCGCGCCGGGCAGCCGCGTAAGGGTGCGGATGCCCTCCAGGTTGCGGAAGATCTTCTCCCGCTCGCGCGAGGCGCGTGCCTTTTCCTTCTTGCTGAATTCCTCGATCTTGCCCGATCGCACCACTTCTTCCAGATATTCCAGCCGGGTGAGTCGCGATCGAATCGTCTTGAAGTTGGTCAGTGTGCCGCCCAGCCACCGCTCAGCCACGAAGGGCATCCCCACGCGACGGGCATGCTTTTCAACGCTGTCCTTGGCCTGACGCTTGGTGCCGATGATCAGAACGTCCTGACCATTGGCGACCACCGTCGACAGGAACTTTTTCGCGCGAAGCAGGCCTTTTACGGTCTGGCGAATGTCGATGATGTGAATCGAATTCCGCTTGCCGAAAATGTACGCACCCATCTTCGGGTTCCACCGGCTGGCACGGTGGCCGAAGTGAATGCCCGCATCAATCAGCTCGCGGACCAACGCCTGTGACAAATGTCACCTCCTCAAAAAAAACGTAAACATCTCACATGTCTGAAAATGTGACGAGAAACGTAAGGGTAAGGGATCGCGGATCATGCGTCAAGGCGAATGCCCGCCTCGGCCTGATTGTGGTGGAACCCGCCCGCTCAGGATACCCTGCACGCTGAACATCTGCGGAATAACGTAAAGAATGGCCAATTCAAAGATTAGCCCTCGGATTTTCATCAGCGTCGCTGAGCAGAGCGCCGACGAGCACGCCGCTTCGCTCGTCCGGGCATTTCGGGAAACCCATCCGGGCGCGACGTTTCATGGCCTGGCGGGACCCCGTTTGCAGGCTGAGGGGGCCGAGTGCTTTTTCGACATGACCGCAAGATCCGCCATGGCCCACGCGGCGTTTGGCCGCATTCCCGAGGTCTTGGGCCTGTTGCGCCGCCTGAAGACGTACCTGCGCGAGGGGCGGTTCGACGCGGCCGTGCTGGTTGACTCGCCCGCGCTCAATCTGCCGATCGCCAAGATTTGCCGCCGCAATGGGATACCGGTGCTGTACTACATCGCGCCGCAGACCTGGGCGTGGGGGCCGCGGGCGTGGCGGAACAATCGCGTGCGTCGCCGGGTCAACCGGCTGGCGTGCCTGTGGGCGTTTGAGGAGCCCTATTTTCGCGCCGCCGGGATTCAGGCGACGTATGTCGGCCATCCCACGCTGGATCATTTGCGCAATGTGGAGATCAGCGATGCGCGCATCGCCGAGCTTCGCTCGCCCGGTTCGCCGGTGATCACCTTGCTCCCCGGTTCGCGGAAGCACGTGGTGGAAGAAGTCTTCCCCGGCCAACTTGAAATCGCGCGGGCGCTGCGCGGGCGATTCAATCGGATCAACGTGATCGTGGTGGCGGCGAATGAAGAGGCAAAAGGGATCATTCAACATAATCTCTCGCGGCACGATCGGCGCCTCGACGCGACGGTCGTGAGCGGCGAGCACGACCGCGCCGCTGCGATTCGCGCGGCCGACCTTTGCCTCGCCGCATCGGGCACAGTCACCCTGGAAGTGGCCTACTGGGGGACGCCGATGCTGGTGATGTACCAGACGCCGAAGTGGCGCTACCTGCTGGTCGGCCGCTGGCTCATACACACGCCGTATTTGTCGCTGCCGAACATTCTGGCCGGCCGCGAGATCGTGCCGGAGTTCATGCCGTATTACGACAGCACGGGCCCGATTGCGGCGCGGGCGCTGGAGTGGCTGTCGAATCCGGGCACGCTGATCCGGGTCCGCACGGAGCTGGCGGAGATGATCCAGGGCGTGCTGAAGCCGGATGCCGCCAGGAATGCGGCGAGTGAATTGGCAAAGCTCCTGGCTGAGTCAACGCCAATATAGTCTCCTGCCTGGTCAAGCCATTCCGAGAACACTTAATCGCCCAATTGTGCCAACTTCATTTTGATCGCCCTGGGCGATACAATCTCACTACCGTCGTGTCTGATACTTTACACGATTATCTTTTCGTTCGGGAGTTGCTGCGAATGATCCATGCATTTCCGACTCACATGACGCCGGAAGGGATCGTAATCGCACCCAGTCGCCTGGAGTACATGGGAATCAAGGACGGCGTCGTTTGCGGGGGCGTGTGGGTTGAAGGCCGTGGGGGCTTACGGAAGTGCCAAGAGAATCGAAAGCGCAATGAGTGCGAATTCCAA
>DATMEE010000410.1:0-5818 GCA_035557035.1 Phycisphaerae bacterium | reverse complement strand
AGTCTTCGCTGACCTGGTTGTCGCCATCGGGGTCCGTGGGATCAACGTCGCACTCGTCGACGACGTCATTGTCGTTGCAGTCCGACTCGCATCCATCGAGAATGTCATTTTCATTGCAATCCAGGCAGGCCGGATCGTTGGAGCAGTTGGCCAGATCGTAGTCATCCGGAGTTCCACTGCCGTCGCAATCGGTTTCGCAATCGTCGGGTATCGCGTTCTCATTGATGTCATCGCTCTCTTCGGAAGCAATGTCGCACTCGTCCGGAATCCCATTGCCGTTGCAGTCCACGCTGGTCCCGTAAACGATGTCCAGCCAATCCCACACGTCATTTTCATTGCAATCCGGAGCGGCCACGGCCTCGAACCCTTCGGCGGTGCAATCCACTGCCCAATTGTCGCCGGAGCAAGGCCACGTGTCGCCCAGATGGATGTCGGTGAAGCATTGCACGTCGGCGCCGTTGGCCGCGCCGTCGGAATTGGTGTCGGCCCGGCAGAAATCCAGATCGGAGGAGGAAATACATACAGCAACGTCGCTCAGCAGGAAATCCACAAACAACGGAATATCCGCAAGATCGCCGCTGACCACGCCATCCGTATCCATGTCGCCTTTCACACAGATGGGCATACCATGGGCCTCCAGTTCGTAGAGAAAGCTCTCTTTGAATCGGGTAAACCACACGTTCGTGTTCGTTCCGTCATCGGCCGTCCAGGTGGC
Source organism: Phycisphaerae bacterium (assembly GCA_035557035.1). Taxonomy (GTDB): domain Bacteria; phylum Planctomycetota; class Phycisphaerae; order UBA1845; family UTPLA1; genus JADJRI01. Next base: position 5,103 of record DATMEE010000410.1, on the reverse strand, counting down.
GAAGGCCTGGTGATCGTGAGAAGCGTAGGCGATGGTATGCTGGTTCGACTCGCCCAGCATCCGATCGATGCCGTCCGGCTCCTCGGTCTGCGCATCGAGATATGGAGAGACGTCCACCTCCGGCCCCCAACGCCGGCCGTCAGGATGGAGGAACTGACCGCGGACACTCCTCTGTGCGGTGTCGCGGTGAATGGCGTTCCAAGCAATGAAAACTCGGCCCTGCAATTGCTCGTCGGAAGAGGACTGCTTGTATGATTGTAGGAGGGCGACTGTAGGATGGACGTTTTCAAGGGTGCTGCCGAGCGACCATTCCTCGCCGCTGCTGTCGACGTGGAATTGGCTGCCGAGAAATGTCAATGACGGAGGTCCGACACCTGCGCCGTCGTTGTAGTAGAGACGGCGGGCGTAGACGGCGAGGTCGTCTTCGGTGGTACAGGGCGATCCGGGATCGCTCTTTTCGTGGGCGACCGGACCGACCCAGACGACGACGATGTTGCCGCAGGCGTCGATGTCGACGGCGGGGGATATTTGATCTGAGAGCGCCATGTCTCGGATCGGCTCATTTACTGATTGAAATGCATCGAGTGTGGAGTCGCGGTCAATCGATACTACGACTGTCCCATCTGGTTTGTAAATTCGTAACGCAATATTAAAGACAGGGGCGACGAGTCCGGGATCTTCCTTCTCCGACCAAACAATGATCGAGGTCGAGTCATCCCGATGCGCAATGCATGGATTCCAGACGGTATATTGGACAGCGCATGATTCGTTGCTACATGGTGCCGACGCACCGTCACAACATCGCACCTGGTCACCACCCGTCGCGGCCGAATCGAGCAATCGAAGCAGACCCCGCTGGCTCGTGGGGCGGAGATCGTCGGAGAACGCCGCCTCCCAGTGACGCACGATCGCGCCGACACCTGGATCAAAATGGCCGCTGATCGCGCTGGACGGGGCGATGTCGCGCGTGTCGCCCCCGCCGATGGCAACCTGGCCCAAAGTGACGGCGTTGAATCCCGAGAGAATTCCGACGTTCTTCGGGGAGGGGAATTGCAACAAGCGCGATTTGGCGCCGGTGGTGTCCGGCGTGGCGACCCAACTGGCGAAGGCGAAGGCGTCGGCGGCGCCCTGGTATGCGGTGTTGGCCTTGCGCATGGCAATGGATACATGACGATGCGCGCCAGGTGTCGAAGGAAGCGTCCATGCGCCAGGGAAAATCGGTGCTGGAAACGCAGGCCGGCGCGTCGTTGTGATTATATCGAACCATGTACATGCCGTTGTTGGGCGCGAAGTCGCTTTCAAAGGCGATATATGGCGTGGCACTGTCGTTGCGGACGCAGATGCTGCTGGAGTGGACGTGGTCCTGTAGTGGACTTGGAGTGACGCCGTCACTCTGAACCATGACCACCTTGACATCGGTCACATATTGATATGGAGTGCTGAAACTCGAGTCGCGGATGGAAATCGAGTTTGGCGGACAAGCTGCCTGAATCTGAGATGCTTGAAAAATACACGTTGATGAAATGAAACTGATAATCAGAGACCGAATTCTGCGGCCCATAAGTGTGGACTCCTTTCCCAAGAAAAAAGTTACACGCCTGAACGCGATGCTCGGCGCCGAAACAGTACCCCCGATAGGCATCCCACAATGACGAGTACAGCGGCTGAAGGCTCCGGGACGGATAAGAGCATGAATGCCGCATTCGGGTTAGGTGAAAGTGCTGTTAACCGCCAGTCCGGAAATGCCGGATTCCTGTATGCCTCGCCATTAAGATCGCCGCTAAGACTGAATTCCCACCTAAAAGCAGTTGACGGATCGCCTAACTGATGAATCGAGAGCCACTTTGTTTCGTCTGGCAAAACGGCAAGCGGAACCGCTAAGTCGACAACAAAGCGATACTCACGTCCACCGCCAGCAGAGATCACATTCCGCCCCGTCCACTCGCGCGAAGGGTTCAGAAAGGTAGCCGCGTAATATACGTCACCCGGCAAACCATCAGAATTGCGAGGATGATGAAATTCTATTTCAAACAATTCATCGCCCGCCGGCTCGATGCCGTAGTTGTAGAATCCCCAAAATACGATTCGTCGGATTGATCCGCCGTTCGGAAACGCAAAATCGTCGGCCAGAAATTGCCAGATTGGCTGCCCGCCGACAGATTCAAAGCCTTCGGTATCAGCCAAAGGACCTCCCGAATTGTACGGCTGATGATCGACCAGCACGCCTTCGCCCGGCCCGCGCGGCGCTCCGCCGAACGGGGTCGTCCACACGTCATCGAACGGAATCTCCCCCGCCACCGCCGCGTGATGGGCCATAAGCAGCAAGACGATACCGACGCAGATATTTCTGGCGCTACCGTACACGTGCAACTTTCTTGATCGCTCGCTCCGCCCGAACCAATCATTTTATCTGAATTCCGCCAACGAATCAAGCCTCCGACTTCAGTCCGCTTTTGTCGGCGTGCCACCCGTATGGGCAGGAGGGAGTGTCGAGAAACTCATTTTGTCGGCCCGTTGTGTTTCAAATCCCAACGTCGCCAGACGGCACTATATCTGACACGCAACTCGTGTCAAGCGGCCCTGATTCAAGAATCGAGTCAGATGGCCACCAAGTCCCAGCACGGGTCCGCGTATCGATTCCTGCCGATCGTGCTGCGGACATTGCGCGAGGAGGCGGCACTCACACAACGGGAGCTGGGGCACCGACTTCGCAAACCGCAGAGCTACGTTCATAACTGCGAGTCGGCCAATCGGCGGGTCGATGTCAGTGAATTCATCGCATGGGCGCGCGCCTGCGAAGTGGACCCGGTCCGGGCATTTCGCCGGGTTCTCGCTCTTGTATAACGCCGTAGCGATTATTCAGAAATGGATTGCGTGCTGGGCACGCCCTGGCCGGTGACGGTGACAAGGCGCTGCGCCTCGAGGGCGCGGCCGGTGAGCAGGTCGGTGAAGGCGACCATGACGGTGATGTTCTTCGCCGGCGGCCGTTTGGCGTTGCCCGACCAGGGAACCTTGAGCGTGTAGTGCGAGGTCATGAAGGCGCCGTACCAGTGCTTGGCCAGTTCGTCCGCAGTGTACTTCAGCTCCCCCACCACTTTCGCGTCGGCGGGATTTGAAAGATCGACCAGCGTCACGGTCGCACTGCCGGCCGCCCGCAACGTGCCGCCGTGCTGGTCATAGACGTAGATGTATACGGCGACGCCCTCGTCGATGCCGTCGCGGTCGTCGTCATATCCGCCGGAGAGCCGCTCGATCTCAATTCGATCGGCGTGGGGCATCTTTTCAAGGGCACGGTCGTCCTTCAGTCCGCGCATGGACTGCACCGTGCGGCCGAGTTCGCGCAACTGATCGTCCTTCTGGGCAAGCTGCAACTTGAGCCGCGCATTCTCGTCCTCCAGGCGCTGAATCTTCCCGATGCGATCGGCGTCCGCCACCGCTTTTTGAGAAGGCGGGCCACAGCCGGTCGCTGCCAGGATTGCCAAGACACCAAGTAGAATCAGATGCTTAACGGAAGCTCGAGAACCCACCGGAACAATTGCAGAGATTGGTGGGAATCGATGAATGCCGATATGTAACCGGTCGCTCAGACAACTCCGAAACCCCGAAGGGGTGACAGGCTGTAGCCACGGGTGCAGCGCCAGCGGAACCCGTGGATAACGGCAGAGCTGAAACCAGTGCGCTCCGAAGGAGCGCCGGAATCTGAAGAGGAAAGTCGGCCAAGTTGAGGCTCGTCTCCGCCGCCCCATTCGGGGCGGACAAATCCCGGGGTGGACCGGATCCACGAGTTGCGCTTCGCTCCACTCGTGGCTACTGCCCGTCGCTCCTTCGGAGCGAATCCAGCCCTTCGCCCCTGTGGAGCGAAGCCAACCCATCACTCGTCCAGCGACGGCTTGCGATGGGGGATCTCCGGCTGGCGTTCGAGCACCTTGTCGATCAGACCGTAGTCCAATGCCTCGGAGGGAGAGAGCCATAAGTTGCGATCGCAGTCCTTCTTGACCTTGTCGATGTTGGTGCCGCTCTGGGCCGCCATGATGCCATAGAGCAGGTCGCGCAGGCGGAGGATCTCCTTGGCCTCGATCGATAGATCGGTCGCGGTCCCCTGCATCAGACCGCCGATGAGCGGCTGATGCAAGAGCACGCGTGAGTTCTGCAGACTGTAGCGCTTGCCGCGCTTGCCACCGCACAGCAGGACGGCCCCCATGCTCGCGGCCATGCCCACGCAATACGTCGCCACGTCGCAGCGGACGAACTGCATCGTGTCGTAAATCGCCAGCCCCGCCGAGACGCTGCCGCCGGGCGAGTTGACGTAGAAATGAATGTCAGCGTTCGCGTCTTCGTTCGACAGATAGAGCATCTGGGCGACGATGATGTTCGCCGAATCATCATCCACCGGCCCGCCCAGAAAAACCACCCGGTCGCGCAGCAGTCGCGAATAGATGTCATAGGCACGCTCGCCGCGCCCGGTTTTCTCGATGACGAATGGAATTAGCTGACTCATAATTGTCGGCGCTCCTTGCCGTTTCCCGCATTTGTTGCGGCGTGCAGTTTACCCGCCGCGGCGGGGCGTTTTTGCATTTACTTCTTCTTCTCAGCCTTCGCCGGATTCTCCAGAATCTCGTCTACCAATCCCCACTCCACCGCCTGCTTCGGGGTCATGAAATGATCGCGTTCGGTCTCCGACTCGATCTTCTCGATCGGCTGGCCGGTGTGCTCCGCCAGAATCTGATTCAGCCGCAGCTTGTCTCGCAGGATTTCCTCGGCCTGAATACGGATGTCCTCGGCCTGGCCGGTGATGCCGCCCCACGGTTGGTGCAGCATGATCTTGCTGTTGGGCAGGGCAAAGCGCTTGCCCTTCGTGCCCGCCGTCAGAATGACCGCCCCGCCGCTGGCCGCCTGGCCGATGGAATAGGTGCGGATGTCGCAGGTGAGGAATTTCATCGTGTCATAAATCGCCAGCGTCTGGTCGACCATGCCGCCGGGGCAATTGATGTACAGATGGATGTCCTGCTCCTTCTTCACGCTCTGAAGATAGAGCAGACGCATGATGACCAGGCTCGCGGTGCGCTCGTTGATCGGGCCGGCCAGAAAGATGATGCGGTTCTC
>DATMEE010000409.1:0-3394 GCA_035557035.1 Phycisphaerae bacterium | reverse complement strand
TCATCACGCCCACCGCCAGCAGCGACAGCAACATCATGTTCGTCACCAGTTGAAGCGATGTCGTGGGTTGGGCGCGCCACTTCTCGATCTTTTCGATAAACGACAGGCCGGCATCGAAGAACAGCGGCTCGTAGCTATGCTCAAGGAATTTTGGAAACTTTGGCGCGAGCCAGGGCGTGAGCAGGCCATGGAAGATCGAGGCCATCACGACGAACAATACGACGCCGCCAGCGATCTCGTGATGGACGAGTTTCAAAAGCAAGGCTGCGCTGGCAAAGGTCGGGAAGCTCTGCAGGAGGAATGTCAGCGCAAAACCTTCGAGCCAATTCAGCACACGGGATTTCGGAGCTGCTATGGCGTTCATGGCGGCGGTCCCTGCGCTTTAAGTCCTCAGCGAGGACGGTGATGAGCGGGAGAATGAAAAATCGGGAGAGGGTATGCCGTGACGGGGATCACGCTGTCTGAGGCATGGAAGCGCATGACGAAAGCCCCTCGCCCGCCGCTTCGCGCCGACCCTCCCCGAACCCGGGCGGCGTTCGCGCGAGAGCACCACTACCGGTTGCGTTACCTGTCGGGCAAATCACGCATGGCTTGGTCCAGTGCTTCCGGCAAAAATATTCCGCTTCGCGATTACCCCAAATCACCCCTACAAATCCGCCATCCCGCACCCGCTAGAGGGGCGTATCGCGATCGTCACGGACGTTGGGCGCGGGATGCGATGGACGCGGCAGCGTCGGGCGCGCGAGGGGTCGCAGGGCGGATTTCCGTGAGCGATTAGCCGGCGCGCAGACGACCGGCGCTTAAACGCCTTCGCCGGAATCTCGGTCGGCAGCACATGAGCCGATCGAAGCGTTTTGGTGGAGGAAGCTGCGGACGGCAAAAGCGTGTGGTTCTGGCACCCGTGGCTGGTGTCAAGCTGATGGAGATTTGTCGGGCCCAACCGGGCTTCGGCCAGTCGTCAATTCGTCAGCGACGGTGGCAAGAGGAATTCGTCGCCGGGGAGAGCGCGCTATAAGCCGTAAAACCATTGCGCAGGGAAGGCCGGGTGTTCCGGCGCACCTGTGGTCACCCGTGTGCACTTTGTGCGCACGATCGCGGGTGCTGAGGGCACCCGGCTTTCCCTGCGCCCTCTTCGTTTTCGAGGGCATCGCAGACCGCATCCCTTCGGGCGCTTCGCGCTTCTCGCAGGATGGGTAGAGCGAAGCGAAACCCGTCCATCAGGAGTGATGGGTATCGCTTCGCTCCACCCATCCTACGGTTCTGGATCATCCGCTCGGGTGATGGCTGTTTGAAATTCGAACGAGCGCGCGGCACACTCTCTGTCGTCCCTGCGAACGCAGGGACCCATACCGCGTGATCTATCGATAAGGCAGTGTAGCAGACGCCTTTCGCAAAACCTCCGCCGGTGGTTATGGGTCCCTGCGTTCGCAGGGACGACAGCGGGAATGCAGCGACACCGCCCCCTCACCCCGACCGGCGGTTGCTCGTGTTCTGCGTCATGTTGCCGTGGTCACCCTGTTCGCGGATGTTGTTCTTCTCGTCGTCGCGATGGCCCTTGGTGGTGTCGAGGGGAACGCTGGGCGCGCTGCCGGGGCCCTTGTGGCTCTGGTTGTCCTCGGGAACGGGCGGAACGGGTTTCGTCATCATGGTCTCCGTTATCACGGACAGAAACAACGCCGGCCGTGGCGGGATCGTTCCCCAGGGAACGTCGGCGCGCAACGGCGGCATGCATTGTCGCCGGCCGCAAAAACCGGTTTAGTGCGGATACGGCGGCTGCGATGGGAGACCCTCTTGAAGGCGATCGGCGCGGTGATCCTGCTGGCACTCGGCGGCCTGCCGCTGAGCGGATCGGCCTTCGCGCAAGCCAGGGACAAGGCGCCAAATGCGGACCGGCCATTGCTCGCGACATTCTGCGATGCCGCAAACATCAAGGGGTCGGCCTGCAGCCGGGCAAAGGGATATCGCAGCGGCAGGCGTTGCGAGGTCAAGCTGCAGCCGGACCGCCACAGCGGAAAATTCCTCGCCGACGGCAGCACGCTTCTCGTCGTCAACTACGACAGCGGCTGCGAGCCCCACGCCACGAATTTCGGCGGCTCGGTGATCTTCGAACAGAAGGACGGCGCCGTCATCTTCAGGGGATATCAGCCCGGCTTCCAGGCGAACGATTGCATCACCCTTGCGCGGAATGAGAAGCAGGACCGCCTGATCTGCATCACCGGCCATCTCGGGCAAGGCCATCTCGAATCCGGCGTCGCGGAAATGGTGTTCACGCAGAACTTCTCCAAAACCATCGATGTGTCGCTGAACTATTTCGTAAGGGCGGAGGACGCGACCGGCGCCTATGGCTCCAACGTCGTCGACTGCAAGGAAGCGTCGGTTTATTTCAGCCTCGCCAAACTCGGCGCCGGGCCGGGGCCCGATACGGTCGCCGTCGACATCGCCCATGCCGACAAGGACACGATTGCGGCCGCATGCACGAAAGGCTTTCCCCGCCCGAAGGAGATCTTTGGCGAACTTGGACCCGGCGAGGCCTATGTCCCGCCCGGCCACGAGAAGAAGGCAAGGTTCGTGATCGACCTGCAAACCAGCAAGGCCGTGCCGGAAGCGGAATTCGGCAAGCAATAATTACCGCTCTTGCTGCGTCGCGGCCGCATGTCGCGGCAGTGAACCTTTTGGAAACCACCGTGTCACATACTGTGAGTCTTCTTGCGGATTGATACCTCTGCCGTTCCGTTCACAATGGGACCGGCCGCAAGAGCCGGGTCGAGCACAGGTAGGTGGGCGAATGACCGAGGGATCAAATCGCCAGCACGTGCTGGATTTCCTCAACGTCCTGTATTCCGGCGACGTCGAAGCTGCGCTGGAGTGCTGCACCGACGACGCCGAATTCCTCGCCAACGCCCCGATCGACATCCTGCCGCATATGGGTCACCGCCGCGGCAAGGCCGAACTGCGCGAGATGTGGAATGCGGTACGCGCCCGCTATTCCGAGCTGCGCTGCGAGGTGCCGATGCTGGTCACCGAGAACGACAAGGCGGCGGCGTTCATCCGCGTGTTCTTCCGCAAGAGCATCAATCAGCGCATGGTGCAGTTCGACATCGCCGGCTTCTACACGTTGCGCGACGGCAAGATCAGCCAGATCAGGGAGGTTATCGACACCTTCGATCTGGTCCAGCAACTGCTGGAACGCGATATCGCCGCGATCCTGACCGGCCGGCGGCCGGATCCGATCTAGCGATTGCGGACTCCGTCATTCCGGGGCGATGCAAAGCATCGAACCCGGAATCTCGAGATTCCGGGTTCGCACTTCGTGCGCCCCGGAATGACAACCCTTCAGTTTTTCCCCGCACCATTGAACCTCATCGCGCCGGCCGTGACACACCACAAGGCTGTT
>DATMEE010000408.1:0-6859 GCA_035557035.1 Phycisphaerae bacterium | reverse complement strand
GCAGGGGGCGGGGATGACTCAGGGGATTAACAGGGTTGCGCGTCAGCCCGCGAGAAGTTGAGCGCCGTGATCGCCGAGTGAGGCGCGAAGCTTCGCAAGAGCGCGCATCTCGATTTGCCGCACGCGCTCCTTGCTGATGCCGAAGTCGCGGCCGATTTCGTCGAGCGTCTGGCCGCCTTCCGCGCCGCCGAGACCAAAGTGCCGCTCGACGACGAGACGTTCACGCTCGTCGAGATCAGCAAGAGACGGAGCGATCTTTCCGCGGAGGTAGTCGCGCTTCGATTCGGCGGGAAGCGAGAGGGCCTCGGGATCGCTGACGGCGAGGAGGAACTCATCGTGGCCGGTTCGGAAGCGGTCCGCCTGGGTGAATTCCTCCGGAATCGCGCGGGCGAAGGCCCGAGCGATGGCCCAGGTGGCATAGGTGCTGAAGCGGAAACCGCGGCCGTAATCGAACTTGTCGACGGCCCGCATGAGAGCGACGTTGCCCTCGCTGATCAGCTCGAAAAGATTCGTGCTCGAACTGCCGGCCAGATGTCGCTTGGCGACGCTGACCACCAGCCGCAGGTTGGACTGGATCAGGCGATTTCGGATGGGCGTAACCAGTGCGAGGCGGCGATCCACTTCATCGGCATCGCCGGCGTTGGCGCGGGCGGGATTCTCCGCGATTTCGCGGCGGGCCGTCTCGGCCCGATGCAGAAGGAAATTCATCTGGCGAAAGAGTTGCCGCTCCTGCGCTGCGCTGAGCAGCGGCGTGCGGTAGAGTTCCTGAAGATACGGTGGCAGCCCGGCCGGAATGCTGCGCGGGGCGGCGGCGAAAAACTCGCTCGAATCGTTCTCGTCCGAGGGCGACATGATCACGTCGCCCGCATCCGGGGACTCGAATTCGGCGCTGTGGATGTAATCGATCGGCGCGCCGGCATAACGAAGCAGCCGTTCGCCATCGATCAACGAGCGAATTTCGCCCTCGCTCTTCTCGACGCGCCGGGCCAGGTCGCGCACGGCGTCGCCGTTCAGGAACGCCTCGTAGACCACGCGGCCGATTTCCATCGGCTTCGCCGTCTCGATGCGATCGAACAACGCCTGACGGGGATTATCAAAGTCGAATCGGCGCAGCGTATATCGAATGGTTTCGATCGCGCGGCCGGATTCCCGGGCGAGTGTCAGTGTCACGGCGTGCATCGACGACCGTCCCTGTGCGATCAGCTCGCGGGCGCGAAGTATGATTCTCGCCCGCTCGGCGTCGTCCATCAAGCGGAAGGATGTCCCGCGCCGCACCAGATCGAGGTTCAGCGAGATAAATGTTTGAACGGCACGGGCCGAGAACAGCATCGTCGCAACGCCGCCGTCAGATGCATACCAGCAACCGATCAGGCCCCGGCGGCGCCAGCGTGAAATCGTCTTCGCCGAAACCTTGAATCGCGCCGCAAGCTGGGCGGTGTCGTACAGTGTCCGGGCCGCCGAACGTCGCGGAATGGGGTGTGACTCGGTGAGGGCATCGGCCAGATCAACCAGGTCTTCGATGATGGTCTTTCCGCCCAGAAGCGTGTCGTCGTCTGACGTGCGTCGCCGATAGCTGGTCACGTGAAACGCCAGCAGCGAAAATGGGTAGTCTTTGCTGGGGTCGATCAGTGAAATCGCGCGGCGGATGCCTTCGATCTGATGAAGTCGATGCCGCCGCGGCGATAGCGTCAACTCATGGAAGAGTCGAGCAATCAAAGGCGACTGAAATGACTTCATCGAGGATCTCCCAGTGCGGGATGCAAGGATGGCGGCCGGTACAGTTTCCGGCAAACGGGGCGAGGTCGGCGCCATGTCTGCCGGGTGGCGGCGGGACTTCAGTGTTGCGGCGCAAGCCATTGTAGCCGGGGGTGCGGGGATGTTTCAAGCGCAATCCGGCTCCAAATTTATCGACCGAGCCGCGCATAAACTCAATTCCGTTCACAGGTTCCGGATTAGCCACGGACTGGACAGAATCGTCACGTCTCGCGACCATGGGTGACGCATGGATCGCAGGGCTGCCCTGCCGGATCGAGTTTACGAACGGGTTGTGATGATTTAATGGCCAAAATCGAAGCATTTCGAGGAATTCGTTACACGGCTCCGGACGTGAGCGAGCTGATCGCGCCGCCCTATGACATCCTGACCGAACGCGACAAGGCGGCCCTCCTCTCGAAAGATGACCACAATATCGTGTCGGTCGATTTGCCCCACGTGCCCCCCAAAAATGCAGGACCAGACCGCGTTTACACCCAGGCCGCAGGGGAATTGACCCGCTGGCTGGACATCCGAACGCTCCGTCATGAGCCGCGGCCGGCCATCTACGCCTATCACCAAACTTACAAACATGGGGATACGACTCGGACGCGGAAGAAGTTCTTCGTTCGTCTTCGGCTCGAGCAGTTTGGTGAAGGGAACATTTTTCCCCACGAGCAGACCTTTGGCGGCCCGAAAGAGGATCGACTCAAGCTCACTCAGGCGACGCGATGTAACTTGAGCGCCATCTTCGGACTCTATCCCGATCCGGAAAATGAAGTATCCGGGTTGTTCGATGAAGTGACCGCCTCCGATCCCGATCAGGCCGGAATCCTCGACGGCGTGAATAATCAACTCTGGGTGATCGATGACATGCCCTTAATTAAGGCGGTCCAGGTTCGGCTGTCGGATCGGCCCATTTTCATTGCCGATGGCCATCATCGATATGGAACCGCGCTGATGTACCGCGACCGCTTCATTGAAGAGATGGGCCCGCAGCCGGAAAACAGTCCGGTGAACTACGTGTTGGCCGTGCTTGGGGGAATGGAAGACCCTGGGGCGACGATTCGACCCTACTTTCGAACGATCGCGGGGATCGGACATGTCACGGCGAACGTATTGCAGAAAACGTTATCCGGGGACTTCACCTGGTCTCCGCAGCAGGTGCCGGGCCAACCCGACCGGTTGGCGGAATTGCTGGAAGCGGCCGGACCATGCGCCATGGGCTTATATGTCGCAAAAGACGACGCCTTTGCGGTCATTAATCCGAAGCAGCGCGATCCGCTGGCATCGCTGGAACCCGATCGTGCGCCGGCATGGCGACAGCTCGCCTACACGTTGCTGCACAAGCTGGTGATCGAACGGCTGATCGAGCCAAACCTGAACGAAGGACGTCCGCTCGTCCTCCACTATCATCAAGGCCTGCCGGAAGCGATCAAGGATGCGAAGGAATCCGAAGGCATCGCATGTTTGATGCCCGCCACCACCATGTCGCAACTGCGCGAAGTCTGCCTTGCAGGGGAACTCATGCCGCAGAAGTCAACCTATTTCCATCCGAAGCTCGCAACCGGCATGGTGATGAATCCGCTGTATTGAGCTTGTCAAATTCAGAATTCCCGCTTTAAATCCCGCTTCGATGAGCGTGGCGCGGCCGGTGGCAAAGGCGCCGAATCCGAGTGGCGCACGCCAGTTCGAAATTCCTGGCTGAATGGTGAATCGATGTCGAAAGCAAAGAGCAAACCGAAGGCAAAACCCAAGCCGAAAGCAAAGGCGGTCAAGGCGAGCGCAAAAGAGATGCTTGATCCTATTGATGTGGTCGACATCCCGATCGTGGAGGTAGAGCCCGACGAAGAGATTATTGCGGAAGCGGTTGCAGAGCCCGGGGTCGTCGAATCGCCCGAAGGCGCTGCCAAGCGCGGGCGAGCCGTGAAGGAGCCGCCGCCTCCGAAGAATTGGCGCGTCGAGGGATTATCGCCCGAAGGGGTTCGGGTGATTCTGGGCCGGTTTGTCACACGCGAGGAAGCGGAACCCGAGTTGATTCGCATCAAGGAAGACGGGTTTTATGAGAAGGTTCGCCTGGTGGAAGCAGGCGACGCCGCCAAGTAACGCCTGATTCAGAATTTCGCTGGGCAGGTCATTTCATTTTGCCGTTAGGGCGCATGAGCCGATCATAACTTCTGCAAGCGACTACCTCAGCCGCCCTGGCCTGATGGCTGAATCAGCCCGCCGCGCCGGGAACGACGCCTATTTCGGAGCGCCGTTCACTTGATTATCGCCTCCCCAATCGGTTAAATAGGTGGTTGCTAGGGGTTAGGTAGGAGTAGGTCCTTCCGCACCTCGGTACCCGTAGTGGTGCCGGAGGCAATCCAGGCGAGCTTCCATCCTCGAATCTGTTGTACCTGCACTCTCTCGCCGGACCGTCCGATTTATCTCGGACGCCTCTACGTTCCAATCTGTTCGCATTTGGAAAGCCGCCTCGCGCGGCGCGCCTTTTTTCACTTTCTTCAGGGAGACCGGGAATGGTGAGCCAGTCGAGTTTCAGAATTGTTGCAATGTGTTGCGCGTTGCCCGCCGCGTCGTTCTCGACCGCAATAGCAGCAGAGGGTCGGGAGACGGTGATTTATCTGGATCGCGCAAGCCTGAACGGCATGGAACTTGAAGTAGGTCTTCCCGACGCCGAACTCGGCGCTCTTGATCCGGCGTGGAACCGCGACGCGATTCGCCTGTCGATCGAGGATGGAGACATCGCGGACGGGGCTGAATCCAACCCCGCATCCGTGAGTCACATGGATGACATTGTGATTCGGAGCGCCGACGGTCGGGTCCGCCTGACTGGTTCTCGGATCGCCTCATTCGACCACGAGGGCCTCAGACGATACGCCATCTTCAGCGGGCGCGGGGATCTGTCCGGGCCGATGCTGCTTCTGCAGGATGAAAAGGTGGGCTTTGACGGCGGCGGCAACCGATTGGTGGTCGAGGCATCGGCACTCATCATTACGAGCGATCTGGCCAACGCGCTGGGTGAGCCGAAGCTGGCCGGCCGGTCAATCGGAAGGATTGAAGTGACGGGATACACGCCGAGCGACCAGGAACTGAATGCCGAGCCGCTCGATGTTGATGAGGATGCGCCCGGCGGCGGCGAGGGCGAACCGCGCGGTGAAATCTGCGGCGCGTCATCCGGGCCGGACGTGATCGTCGGCGAGCTTGGCAAGGCGACCGGACCCGTGGACGACATCTGGAATTCGGCGTCGCAGCAGGTAGGCCCGAACTGGATCGATGTCTTTTCGCTGGCGACGTACTCCTGCAACATCGGAAATGCACAACTCAGTTGGGTTGCGGGCGGCAGCGCTCAGCACCCGGTGATCGGGCAGAACTTTTATCGCTATTATACCGCGGCGGACGGGGCCACCCGCTTCGAGCAGATCGGCCAATCATGGTTGAAACACGGCTTCACCGCCCTGCAGCACAACATCTGCTGCACATGTCAGAACAGCGGCACGGGCAGCGCGCTGGGCGTGGGATGCGCCGACCCTTACACCGCCTCGCGCAACGCCGGGCAGAACGGCGCCGGACCCAAGTGGCAGGTGAATCCCTCGACCGGCCAGCACATTCATCCGATTGACAATACACCCGGTTATCCGGCCACGGTGGGTCGAAGGCTGCAAGTGAAAATCAGCGATCTTGATCTTCCCGGCGCGATCTACTTCGGCGAAGGTCAGTACGTCGCCGCGGATGACGCGGCCAGCGGCAACCAGAACAACAACGCCTCCTATCGACGCATCACTGTAAGCGGCACCGGAAACGACCGAACTTTCGGCTTCCTCGCCGGTGGTCCGGGCGCCACCCAGCGCGGCGAGGCGGGCGTGCGGGCCTGGAAGGACCAGGACGCCAGCGTCACGGAGACCAACATCCAGGCGGATGGGCTGTTGATTCTCGCGGCGAAGGCGACCAGCCTCGGCGGCGGACTTTTTCATTATGAATATGCGCTACAGAACCTGAACTCTCATCGGGGCGTCAAGGCGTTTCGCATCCCAGTGAATCCGGCGTCCACGATCTCAAATGCCGGCTTCCATGACGTGGATTACCACGATTTCGACGGCGAAGATGGCGACGCAGTCGCAAATGACCAGCCCACGCGCGATGGAACCGACTGGGCCGTGTCGACGTCCGGCGGCGCGGTCACGTGGACGATGTCGTCCGTCACGCCCGAAGCGAATTCCAATGCACTATTGTGGGGCACGGTCTACAATTTCCGCTTCGATTGCAACGCTGCGCCCACGACCGTAAACGCCATGCTAACGATGTTTCGCTCCGGTTCTCCTGCCACCGTTTCAGGCTCCACTGTCGGCCCCGCCGCCGGCCCGCAGGATTGCCAGCCCAATGGCGTCGAAGATACCATCGACATCACCAGCGGCGCCAGCCAGGACTGCAATCTGAACGGTGTGCCCGATGAGTGCGAAACACTCGAACCCTGCACCCTCGCCTTCGATTCCGTCATCACCGGATTGAGTCAGCCGCTCGGCGTCTATGCCCCGCCGGGAGACACGGGGCGAATCTTTATCGTGGAGCAAACCGGTCGAATCAAGATTGCGACCTTGCCGACCTATGCGCTCAACGCCACACCCTATCTGAACGTTAGCGGGTTGCTTCCCGCGCCGCTGGGTGGTGAGCAGGGGCTCCTGGGCCTGGCGTTTCATCCGGACTGGTCGAACAACGGTTACTTTTACATAAACTATACGAACTCGGCGGGTGACACGGTTATTGCACGGTATCAGGCGCTGGGCGGCAACCCGGCGGCGAGCACGGCCGATCCCGCACAGACCCAGCTTCTGCCGCCGATCGATCAGCCATTTGTGAATCACAACGGCGGGTGCCTGCAGTTCGGCCACGACGGAATGTTGTACTGCGGCATGGGCGACGGCGGGTCGGCCAACGATCCCGGTAACCGCGCGCAAAATGATGGAATGTTGCTGGGCAAGATGCTCCGGCTGGACGTTGATAATCCGCCTACCTATGTCCCGGTGGACAATCCATACGTGGGTGCGGGCAACCCGCTTGATGAAATCTGGGCGAAGGGGTTACGCAATCCGTGGCGCTTCAGCTTCGA
>DATMEE010000407.1:0-6437 GCA_035557035.1 Phycisphaerae bacterium | reverse complement strand
TCGTGCCGCTGATCGGATGCACGATCTCGAACAACGAAGCGACGCGGATCGGCGGCGGCATTTACGTCTTCGGGACGAACATGCCGGAGCTGAGCGGGTGCATTCTGTGGGACAATCGCGATTCGGATGGCTCAAGCAGCGTGCTTCAGGAGCAGATTTTCTGGAGCGGATCGTCCGATCCCTCGATCACCTATTCATGCATCGATGACGGTTCGCCTGATGCGACGGTATATACCGGCGCCGGAAACATCGATGACGATCCCCTGTTCATCGAGCCGATTGTCGACAACTACCGTCTAAAGCGCTGCAGCCCGGCACTTGATGCCGCGGACAGCTTTCCAATCCCCAATGACGATCATGATGCGGACCAAGACACAATCACCAACTTAGAGCTGACACCAGAGCTTGATGGGAAACTCCGCGACATTGACCTGCTCGACGTGGCCGACACCGGGGCCGGCTCGCCGGACTACGTGGACATGGGGGCCTACGAGAAGGACGAGTTCGGCTGCGGTAACTGCGAGCAGCTTGGCGACATGAACGGCGATACCGAGCGTGACGGGATGGACGTACAGCCGTTCGTTGACTGCTTTCTTCTGCCGCGCGTCGATCAGCCGTGCGAGTGCGAATGCGGCGACTACGTGGGGCAGGATTTTGTCGGGCTGGAGGACGTTTCGCAATTCGTGATGTGCCTGATCGACAAATCGCAGGAGTGCGGCGATCCGATCGAATGCGACCCGGAGGGCGAGCCGCGAGCGGGCCTCGACGATTGCAACGAAAACGAGGTGAACGATGAAGTGGACATCATGTTCGGATGCGGTCAAGAATCGCCCGGGCTATGCGATTGCAATGAAAACGGCGTACCCGACGGGTGCGACATCGCCGCCGAAACTTCGGAAGACGATGACGCCAACGACGTGCCGGATGAGTGCGAGCCGGACTGCCAGAATAACGGCACGCCAGATGCGAAGGACATTGATGACGAGACTTCGGCCGACTGCAATATCGACGGCATTCCCGACGAGTGCCAGGCCGATTGCAATGACAACAATGTCCCCGACGACTGCGACGTGGACCCGGCCGACCCGGATGGCGACACGCAGGTCAGCGAGGATTGCGATCTGAATGGCAGGCCCGATGAATGTGACCCGGACTGCGACACCAATGGCGTGCCAGATGATTGCGATCTGGATCCCACCGACCCCGATGGCGACAGTTGGGTCGATCCCGACTGCAATGGCAACAACTATCCCGACGCGTGCGACATCGACCTGGGGCCGCCGTTTGGGAGTCTGGACGCCGACGAGAACGGCGTGCCGGACGAGTGCGAGCAGTCGATGATGATGATGGGCGGCTCCGCGGCCGGCGGCGAGGAGGTTTCCGGTGACGGAACGTCCTCCTGCCCGCCGCACTGCTCACAGAGCAGTGGCACACATCCCTTTTTCCCCAATTTGGAAGAGCTTTCTGAAGAAGAACAGGAAGCGTGGTCGGAGTTCTATCTCTGGTGCATCGAGCAGGAATGGGGGCCGGACTCGGAGTACAGCGGCGCGGAGCAGCTCGAGCGGCTGATGGAGAAGATTTCGGAGCTGGGATTGACTGAATAGCCTTTCTCACCCCGCCTTTGAAAATCAGCACGCGACGGCCCGAGTGCGCTGGTGCTTCGGGCCGTCGTTGTGTCAAGGCGCTGGCGCGACGTTGCGTCGTCGTTTTGCCGATGGCCATCGGACCTATGATTATCGCATTGCTCGCTGTCGCCCGCCGAGCTTCGTCACTTCGTTGGAGCGCCTGCGAGCTGGTCCAGCCTGGTCTCCCGGCCGGTCTTTTGCACGTTCTGGGCCTTGTCGTAGCTTTCGCTCAGTAGCCGATAGTGCGGAACGATGTGGTCGATCATGACGCCCGCGAATTCCATTGCGTCGGGTCGGTTCCAGGTACTCATCAGTTCCGCCAGGACGGCGTAGGTGTCGATCGGCATAGCGCCCGCCTGGGCCACGCGCGCCAAGGTGATGTCGGTGGCCATCGAGGACCAATTGCCTGAGGCATCGATGATCGTGAAGACCTTGTAGCCCGCGGCCAAGGCGCTGAGCGTCGGAAACGACATGCAGACGCTGGTCAGGGTTCCGGCGATGAGGAGCGTCTTGCGATTGGTTTTTTCGATCGCTTCGACCCACTTGGGGTTGTCCCATGCGTTGATCTGGCCGGTTCGCGCGATATAGACCGCGTCCGGGTTGGACTGATGAATTTCGGGAATGAGCGGGCCGTTGGGGCCGTCCGGAACAGAGGCGGTCGTGAACGTGGGAACCTTGGCGAGCCTCGACACCTTCGCCAACGCGATTACGTTGTTGCGCAGGGTGAGCATGTCAATGTCCTTGACGAGCTGAAACAGGCCGCTCTGATGATCGATCAATAGCATGACGGCGTCGTCGGGGTCGATCATGGTCTTGATGGTCTTGCTCGTGTTGCCGGTCTTGTTCATGGCGAATGCTCCTAGCCAGATGGAAGAAAGGCGGGCGCAACGTGCGCCCGGTCAGTCGAGCCGGCCGAACCTGCCGGCGCGAACGTCCTCAATTGCAGTCTGGATTTCATCGGGGGTGTTCATTACGAAGGGGCCATAGGCGACGACAGGCTCGTCGATGGGCTGGCCGCCGAGGATCAGGAACTCTGAGTTCTCTTCGGCCGAGACTATCACTGCGTCGCCAATTGCCGCGAGTACCGCCAACTGCCGCGCCCCGGCGGAATGGGTCTCGCTCACCCAGGCCGAACCGCTGCGGACAAAGACAGCGATGTTGTACCCGTTGGGGATGGGCAGCCGCACCCGGGCGCCTTTGCGGAGTTTCACGTCCCACAAAATGACGGGCGTGACTGTCTTCGCTGCGCCCGAAGTGCCATCGAAATCCCCCGCGATGATCCGTGCCGTTCCCGAGTCATTCGGCAATGTAACGGTCGGAATCGCGTCGCGCAGCAGCGTTTGGTAGCGCGGCGGCGTCATCTTGTGTGTCGCGGGCAGGTTGACCCACAGCTGCGCCATCTCCAGCACGCCGCCTCGGCGGGTGAAATCCCGCGAGTGCTTCTCCTCGTGAAGCACGCCCGAGGCCGCCGTCATCCATTGGACGTCTCCCGGTCCGATGCTTCCGCTGTTGCCGGCCGAATCGTGGTGTTCGAGTTCGCCCTGATACACCACCGTCACCGTTTCGAACCCGCGGTGCGGATGGGAATCGACGCCGCGGGGCTGGTCTGATGGCTCGAAGGCGGCCGGTCCTGCGTAATCAAATAGAACGTAGGGGCTTAGCCGCGAACGAACCGTTTGGGGTGATATGACGGAGCTGACCGGGAAGCCGTCTCCGACCCAGTGTGTGGGCGGGCTGGGAAGAATCGTCTCGACTTTTTTCATCTGGTTCATGACGCCCGCTTTCCGTCCCGTAATTCGCTACGGCGACCGCGAGATCGTAGTTGCGGATGGAAGCGGCGACATCCTCCAGCCACGGTTGACACGTCATGGATTCAGCGATACTTTTTATCCTCTTCCCGCCGCGCACGGTACAGCCGGAAGCGGCTACAATCCAGCCTGACGAGGGGCTGTAGCTCAATTGGTCAGAGCGCCGGCCTGTCACGCCGGAGGTTGCGGGTTCGAGCCCCGTCAGCCTCGTCGAAAGAAAGGCCCGGGCATCTTCGGATGTCCGGGCTTCTTGCTTATATGCGGCTAGCCGAGACATTTGACGTTCCGGCTTGCGGCTTGCCCCAATACAATCATGCTCATGAACGCGTCCCGGAAAATTCGACTCACGGCCTACGCGAACTGCGCGGGTTGAGCCGGCAAGCTCCCGGTGGAGACCATGGCGCAGGTGCTGCGCCACTTGCCGAAAAACGCTCATCCCGACCTGCTGGTCGGCCACGAGCACTTCGATGATGCGGGCGTGTTCCGCATTCGGGAGGATTACGCGCTCGTTCAGACGCTGGATTTTTTCCCGCCGCTGGTGGACGACGCGTTTACGTTCGGGCAGATTGCGGCGGCCAACGCGCTATCGGACGTGTACGCGATGGGCGGCCAGCCGCTGACGGCGATGAACATCGTGGCGTTTCCGGACAAGGATTTGCCGCTGAATATTCTCACTGAGATTCTTCGGGGCGGGGCCGAGCGGTGCGGGAAGGCGGGGGCGGTGATCGTCGGGGGGCACAGCGTTCGCGACAGCGAGATCAAGTTCGGGGTGTCGGTTACGGGGTGGATCGATCCGCGGCGGATTTTTACGAATGGCGGGGCCAAGCCGGGGGACGTGCTGGTGCTGACCAAGCCGATCGGCAGCGGGACGATGACGACGGCGCGGAAGCGCGATCTGATCGGCGATGACGAGTTGGCTGAGGCGATTGGGATCATGATCGAGCTGAATCGCGGGGCGCGGGATGCGATGGTGGAGGTGGGGGCGAACGCGGCGACGGACATCACGGGGTTCGGGCTGGTGGGGCACGCCTTTGAGATCGCGGATGCCA
Source organism: Phycisphaerae bacterium (assembly GCA_035557035.1). Lineage (GTDB taxonomy): Bacteria > Planctomycetota > Phycisphaerae > UBA1845 > UTPLA1 > JADJRI01. The sequence continues at coordinate 1,955 of DATMEE010000407.1, read as the reverse complement.
GCGTGGTGACGCTGGAGATCGAGGCGAGCGCCGTGCCGCTGATGGGCCGGGCGCTGGAGTTTGCCCGGGCGGGGGTGCTGACGCGGGTGTATTCGGGGATGCTGGCGCACCTGGGCGATCGATTTTCCGCCGACGGCGTGGAGGAGGCGCTGGTGAGCCTGTTATGTGATGCGCAAACCTCCGGGGGGTTGCTTATTTCGATTGCGGCGGATCGTGCCGATGCCTTGCTGGCGGCGCTTCGCCGGGAGAAGACGCCCGCGGCCGCGGTCATCGGCCGCGTTCTCGAACGATCGCCCGAGCAGGTCATTCGACTTGTCTGAGCAGTAAGCCACAATTCTGTTCTTCCTGGGGAGTAAATTTTTTCTTCTCACTCGAGAATTTTGCGTTGCCGGGACCGCCGTCAGTCCACCTGATCGAATTTCAACCGATTTTTTTTGTCGCGGACTTGAAATTGCTTGAAACGGGCTGAAACGACTCGGGAGCTTTCGGGGCCGTACCTGAGCGGATCCAAGAAAGAGGTTTGCTCAGCGTTCCGCGGGAAGGGATTCCCCGCCGCGGCGGGCAGGCCTTTGGAGTGGGTTCGAGAACGGATTCTCGCACCAGCACAGCTGTCGTAAGATCAGGACGCCGCGGACTTGCGTTTGACGGAATCCAGCAGCACCAACAGCAGCGTGCAGATCGGACCGATCAGCAGCGAGACGAGGAACCACGCCAGGCCACTGCGATTCTTCGACTGGGCCAAGCCGGCATTCAGCAGGGCGAGCGTGCCCCATCCGACGGCGGGGACCTGTTCCTCGATGGCGGCGCGGAGTGCCAGCAGTGCGAGCATGGTGCGAAGTCTCCTTTCGTGCGGCTCTGCGCAGTGGTTCGAATCGAGAACGTGATAGAAGCGTTCTGGGTTCGATGGAGACTTATTGTGTGAGACCGTGGCGATATTTTCCACCTTTCATCGCCAGCGGGTGAAGAATTCGGTGCCTTTTGGGAGCGTCGAGAGAAAATGCAGGTGATCGGGAGCACGACGCCGGCGTCGAACGGGAATGGGTGGTTTTGTTGAACGTGGGCGATGGCTTCGCGAAGCCGCGCGAGATTCGCGGCGCTGTTCCAGATCGGGCGACGTTGGTATGACACCGCGGTGAAGAAGACTTCGCGCCGGGTAATATGTCGATAAAATCGACCTATTCCGAAAACGTGTCGAAAAAAGACGAAAAAATCGACACGTTAGGAGGATATGTCGATGCCATCGACAGGTGGCTTTCGGAGGAGTTTCAGGTGCCTTCGATTCACATAAATCGTTTCTCGGCCTATCTTTGCACTCGATATCACGCCTTCCGCCTCGAGGGATTTAAGGTATGTGGACGCGGTTTGCCGGCCGGCAATCTTGGCATCCACCAGGAATCCGATCTTGCAGTATGGCCGGTTAAAAAGGACCTCCACAAGCTCTTTGGAATACACCTTCGGCAGCTTTGCACGTATCTCTCGCGCGGTGTTGCTCATCAGATCGCGAATCGCCTGAATCTGCCTGAGCGTCTGAATGGACGTTTGGTGGAGGGCCTCCAGCATGAACAAAACCCACGGCTCCCATTCTTCGCGCTCGGTGATGTTGCGCAGATGCGAGTAATACGCCGGCTTGTTTTCGATGATGTAGCGACTGAGATACAGGATCGGCAGATCGAGCAGCCGGCGATGCACGAGATACAGAATGTTCAGGATGCGGCCGGTGCGCCCATTGCCGTCGGCGAATGGGTGAATTGCTTCGAACTGGTAATGGATCACCGCCAGCTTGGCGAGCGGAGCAGCAATACTCATAATCACCGGAGGTGCTGAATATGGATCCAGTTTGCAGCCATCAGCTTGTTTATCGATTGACGACGCAATCAACATCCCATCTGGCAACGCCACCGGAAATTTAGACTGGGGCGCATACCGATCCGTCTCGAACATTCGAACTGCGTGCA
>DATMEE010000406.1:0-4739 GCA_035557035.1 Phycisphaerae bacterium | reverse complement strand
ACAAGATGGCGAAAGTCGACGCGCGAAATGACTTCGGGGAAACGCCGCTTTATTTGGCTGCCCAGGAAGGACATCTCGGCATGATTCGGCTACTGATCGCTCACGGCGCCAATATTCACGCCATCCCGACGAAGGGCAAATTCACGCCCCTTATGGCGGCCACCTTCAATCATCATATCGAAGCGGGATACATGCTGATCGCCAATGGGGCAAAGACCGATCCGCTTTCGGCGGCCGGTCTGGGTCTGGTGGACGCGATGGAGTCGGCGGTTGCGAAGAATCCGGGGCTGATTCCGGGCAGCGGATCGGCACTGGAGTCGCCGCTTTACTGGGCGGCGCGCAACGGCGAGTTTCGCGCGGTCTATTTGTTGGCGCATCGAAAAGCAGGTCTCGAAGTGAAAGATGCGGACATGCGGACTCCGCTCATGGTGGCGGCGATGAGGGGGCATGGGTCGGTCGTGCGAACGCTGATTGAGCATGGGGCGAGGATCAACGAATGGGATCGGCATGGATGGACGGCGTTGCACCTGGCGGCTATGCACAACCAACCGAAGATGGCGGCGATGCTGCTGAACAATGGGGCGCGCGGCGAAATCAAGGACCTGCGGAATCGTACCGCGGCGGACCTCGCGCGAGAGATGAACAATCTCGACGTCGTGGAGACAATCATGGAGCAGTTGGAGATGGCTGCCGCGACGCGGAATTCGAATGCTCGATTAACGAGCGATAAATAAGGCGGCCAGCTTCGTCGCCCTGGCATTTCCAGAATTGAATTAGTGTCGTACCGATGGCTCCGCCGCTCCTTCGGAGCGGACTTGATTACATTCTAACATTCCACGGGTTGCGCTTCGCTCCACCCGTGGCTACAACCCGTCGCCCCCTTTGGGGCGAAAAGCGAGCATGATCGTGGTGATTATCATTAGGGACGCATATCATGGTAAGCTGCGACCGCTTCGATACCGGCGCGGCTCTGATTACCACTCGACGCCCATGATGATGCAATTGAGGCCGCTGCCGATGCCGCAGAAGGCAACCCGCTGACCTTTCTCCAGGAATCCTCGCTCGCCTGCGATGGCTGCCGTGATGGGCAGGCTGACCGTGCCGATGTTTCCCAGGAACTCGTAGGTGATGAAGTCCTTTTCCGGCGGGACGCCCATCAGCTTGAGCACCGTCTCGCGATGCGGGGCGCCGACCTGGTGGCAGATCGTGCGGTCGATCTGCTCGACGGTCCATCCCATTTCCTCCAGAAACGCGAACCAAGTGTCGCGGCCGAGCTCGACTCCGTGTTCCAATACTTTGGCGGCGTCGGTCAACATTCGAGTGGGCTGCGGATTCGGACCACTGGTTGCGGGCCACCAACGGCATAGCTCGTGATGAGCCGCGTTACTGCGAAGCGCGGCGCCGGCTAGCCGGCGCCCTTCTGGCGCAAGGTCTCGGTGCGCCACGATCACGGCCCCCGCGCCGCTTCCACCCGTGAGCGTCGCCAGCTTCAGCCGAAGGGTATCCATGTCGCCCGTGCGGAGCATTTCGTCGATGGTGAGATCGACGATTTCCTTTGCCGATTCGCACGATACCACCATCCCCGCGCGCACCTGGCCCAACTCGATCGCGTTCGCAATTTGAATGATGCCGTTGAGGACCGCCAGACATGCGTTGGAGACATCGTAGATCTGAGTTCGCGCGTGCAGCCCAAGCGCGTGCGCGACCGCGCAGGCGTTGGCCGGTTCCAACAGATCGCGGCAGACGCCGGCGTAAATGAGGATGCCGATGTCTTCCGGCGAAATGCGCGAAGTCGCGCGGGCCTTGCGCCCCGCTCGCGACGCACCCTCCGCCATGGTCGTGCCTTCTGGCCAGTATCTCCGCTCACGCACGCCGGTCCACGCTTCGAGCTGGCCTGGTTGAATCCGAAGTTGACGGTAGAGCGGCGCCAGACGGTCCTCAAGGGCACGCGACGTGACGACGTTGGGCGGCAGCTCGTAGCCGATCGCTTCGATGACGACGTTTTGATAGCGCATGAAACAGAATCATAGTCGGGCGGCGGCCGCCTCGGAAGATTTGCTGTGTGCCGTCAGAACCCGTGATAAAGGCCCACGCACTGGCGTGCGGGGTTCTGACCTGGTCCCCCTCCTCGGCTATTATCCACCACCGGAGCTTTGCGACATGGCAACGCCGAGCGACATCTACCGATCCTCTCTCGCCCTGCTCACCGACTTCTATGAGCTGACGATGGCGTATGGCTACTGGAAGGCCGGCGTGGCCGACCGCGAAGCGGTCTTTACCCACACCTTCCGCAAAAACCCTTTCTCCGGCGGGTTTAGCGTGTCGGCGGGGCTTGGGTATCTCGTCGGGGTGCTGGAGAATTTTCGATTTCGGGAGGACGATCTGGAATATCTGGCGACGCTGCCCGGGAGCGACGGCAAGCCGCTGTTCGAGGAGAAATTTCTCGAATACCTCGGCGGTCTGCGGCTCAGTTGCGACATCGACGCGATGCCCGAGGGAACGGTGGTCTTTCCGCACGAGCCGCTGGTTCGCGTCTGTGGGCCGATCATCGAGGGACAAATCCTCGAATCGGCCGTGCTCAACATCGTCAACTTTCAGACGCTCATCGCGACGAAGGCGGCGCGCATCTGCATGGCGACGCGCGGAGAGCCGGTGGTCGAGTTTGGATTGCGACGCGCGCACGGCATTGATGGGAGTCTCGCGGCGAGCCGGGCGGCGTACATCGGCGGCTGCATGGCGACATCGAACGTGCTGGCCGGGAAACTCTTTGGCATTCCACTGCGCGGGACGCACGCGCATAGCTGGATCATGAGCTTCGACAGCGAGATGGAGGCTTTCGAGGCCTACGCGGCGGCGATGCCGAATAACTCCGTTTTTCTTGTGGACACCTACAACACGCTGGACGGCGTTCGACATGCGGTTGAAGTGAGCAAGAAGCTGCGCTCGCAGGGCCACGAGATGTCCGGGGTTCGACTCGACTCGGGCGACCTCGCGTATCTGAGCATCGAGGCCCGGAAGATTCTGGACGAGGCCGGCTTCAAAAAGGCGTTCATCGCCGCGAGCAACGATCTCGACGAGCGCATCATCGAATCGCTCAAGGAGCAGGGCGCGACCATCTCGGTCTGGGGCGTGGGCACGAAACTGGTCACCGGGCACGAGCAGCCCGCGCTCGGCGGCGTCTACAAGATGACGGCCGTGCGGAAGCCCGCGGGGCAATGGCAGTACAAGCTGAAGCTTTCGGAGCAGAGCGCGAAGATTTCGACGCCGGGCATCCTTCAGGTCCGGCGGTATCAGGACGATGGGCTGTTTTCCGGCGACGCGATTTTCGACATCACCGCCGATCTCAGCGATGGATGCACCATCGTCGACCCGCTGGACATCACCCGGCGGAAGGTCATGCCTGCGACGGCGGCGCACAGCGACCTGCTCGTTCCGATTTTTCGGCGCGGTGAGCGAGTGTATTCTCCCCCGCCGCTGGAGCACGCGCGGAAGCTGACCGCCGAGCAACTGGCCGGCCTGCATCCGAGCATCAAGCGCTTCACGTTTCCGCACGAATACCCGGTCGGACTGGAAAAGAACCTGCACGAGTTGAAGACGCGTCTGATTCTGGACGCGCGAAATCAGCGATCGGCAAGCTGACCAGCGGCTTTACCCGATCCGGATTCGTTCATGACGAAGCGCCGTCTGGTGCGCGATGCAAGTCATCCACCTGTCCCAGCTTTCGATAACAAACCAACGAGTAGAGCAGCACCCAGACCGTGGTGATGCCGACGGTTCCGATCAGGACGGCGAAGCACATCCAGTCGGGCGCGAAGAGGCAGACGACGATGCTCAGCAAGCCGCTGGCGACGAACAGGCGGCCACCCAGGCGGTGCGTCTTTTCCCAGACCACGTCGTTGGCGAGGGTCCACGGCGTGCGAATGCCGATGTACAGATTTCGACGCATTTTACCCATCCAGTTGCCCAAGGCGACAAACATGATCCCGCAGATCACACCGATCGAGGGACCGATTCGAGTGTGCCAGCCGACGGCCTCGAGCATGAACAGGACGTGCAGCGCCAGGAATATGCCGGCGAGCATCACGCAGATGCGGCCATAGACGACGCGGAATCCCTCGATGTTCTTTCGGAACGGGCCGAGAAGGGGCAAGGCAGCGAGCAGTGCCGTGATGCCGACAGTCACCATCGGCATGAGCCATGCGGCCAGCAGCGGCGGGCCGTAGTCGTCGATCTCGCCGTGCAGGTTCCAGTGAATCGGGCAGGGATCGGGCAGGCGGTCCTGGAAATAGAGGCTCACGCCGCAGGCGGCGACAAAGAGAATGCCGATTGAAATCAGGTGGTTGCGGGGAATCATGATTGATGCTCCTTGCTCGCATGGGGTGCTCGCATCTGTTCGCGGGGTTGAGATTCCCCGCTCTCAACGCGATGCTGATCTGTAGAGTCTTGATCGATGTTTCCGTTGGATCCGAAATGCTCCATGAAGAATCGAATCAGGTCTTCGACCACGCTGGTGTTGAGGCTGTATTCGATGAACTGGCCGCGGCGCTGATCGCGGATCAGGTCGGCGGTTCGCAGAGTGCGCAGATGGAAGGACAGGGCATTGGGGGCGACTTCCAGAAGTTCCGCGAGTTGGCCGGCGTTAAGCGGACCGTCGCGCAGATGCCGCAGGATGCGCCGGCGGGTCGGGTCTGCCAAGGCCTTGAATGATTCGTCAAATCCGAGCATGAGAATTCAAGTTT
>DATMEE010000405.1:0-11184 GCA_035557035.1 Phycisphaerae bacterium | reverse complement strand
CGTTGACGTCGCCCGGGCAATCACAGGCCGCGGCGCAGTCGCAGAGCAGATTCACCGTGATGTCTCCCACGCTGGCCTCGTCGAATGAGGTGATCTGCACGTGGTAGGTGGTGCCGTTTACCGTGGGGATGCAAACCCGAGAACTCAAATCCGCAGCGTCGCCGCAGGCATCTTCGTCACAGCCGCCCACAACCTCTTCACTGGCGAGAGGGCCGCCCCCTGCGCAGGGATCAGCGGATGCGTAAACCGCCAACACGGTATCAAGGCCATTGCTTCCGCAGGTGTTGATTTCCTTCGGAGATCCATCACCGACAAAACTGACCCAGAAAGAGCCCACGCCGTTCGTGTTGTCGTCCGGAGTGGCGCCGCCGTAGCAACTGAGAATCGCCGAATCATCCTGATTCGGCTCTAATTCAAAGTTGGCCTGACCGGCGTTGTTTACAACGATCGTCTGCGGACAGGTCAGCACAGTCGGATTGCATGGATCGTTGGTGCCGCAAATGAAGTCCGCTTCGGGATCGTCGTTGGGACACAGCTCCCCACCATGGTAAGACCCGAAGCTGGCAAGGCAGGCGTCCTTTTCCTGTTGAAAGCAGCCGGATCCGTCTGCCAGGCAGCAGGCGCCCTGGCAAGGACTATCGTCGCAGGTCTCGCCGTCAGCGAGCGGCCGGAAAGTTCCGGACGGACTCAGGGCCTGACACTGTGCCTGCGTAAGCATCTGGCACACGGTGCCATCGACGCCCGAGCAACAGGCTCCCACACAGCTGGTGCATACCGTGTTGGGTCCGAAGAAGTGCGGATTGCCCGGCTCATCGAGACAATCCGAGACCGTTTTCTGATTGCAGACGGCCCCGAGCTGCGAGCAGCAACCGCCCGGAACCTCGACCGCTGAATCACAACCATCATGGAATACATCAACATCAAAGCACCACGAAAGGTCGATGCCCGGCTCATCAATGAAGTTAGGACCCTGCCAGGCCGAGAATGCATCGCCGCGTTCTCCATCGAAGATCCAGTCGCCAATGCACTCATTTGTGTCGAGAAAATTCACAATCGAGATCCAGTAGCATTCGTTCGCGTTGACCGGCACGCTTAAACCCGTGACCGAATATTGGAACACACTGACGGGTCCACCGGCGAAATTCAGGTCCACGCCGGTATCGACAACCGTGGCTGAATCTCCGATGTTGAACGATGCGATTTCCTGTAATGGCGATCCACCGCCGTCATTGAAGAACTTGATCTGGAATTCATCCGGCGAGGTCGGTGTGCAAGGAACCAGACCTGGACTGAGTTGATGGTACGCACCCCACCACGTGACCGACGTGATCGGCGTGCTTGTTTTCGGAGTGAAATTATCGGCACGCCAGCTTGTCTCGATCGACGGCGCGACACCCGAATTCTGGGAAGGCTGGCCATCGTCGCCGAGTTGACAGAAAGGCGCGAGACAGGCAGTTACGCAAACGCTGCCGTTACCGAGGAACTGGCCGTCAGCTGCGGAACAATCCGGAATCGACGCGTTATCGTCGCAATGATCGGCGAAGCAGCAGGCGCCGATGTGCTGTTCGCAATCGTCGCAATCGCCGCCGATGGTGAAGAGCTCATTCTCGCCCGTGCAGTCTTCTGCCGCAACATTCTCGACGCAACCCAATCCGGTGCCGATATTGCAGCATGAACCGTTGCCGGCCGTGGGCAGGGCCTCAATTTCGAAGGCAAAGCAATTCGAGCCTGCGAGAGCGACTGAGCAACTATTATTGTTGGCCGTGCTGCCGCAACGTGTTGCAAAAGCGGACTGTTGCGTCCCGTTCGTCGGCACAGCGCCACCTTGAATCTGCGGCCCCATACGGCTCGTCCGAAAAGTTACAAAAATATTATTCGGAACAGTAAGGGGAGGACTGAAAAGAATGGAAACGTCACCCGCGAAGCCTTGCGGGATGACGACACCGTTGGTCGTCGCCTCTCCGAGCAGCAACGCGGCGTTGCAGGGAGTATTGGCGCCGCCCGCCGTGGGGCACGCCGAGTAAATTGAGCACGTTACGTTGAAGGCAGTACCAATGCCTGGAAAGGCCGGATTGTTTTCCTGCAAGGTGACCGTAACGGCGCAGATCGAACGGTTGCTGCCGGGAGTTCCCAAGGTAATGCCATTCCCGAGAGAAGTAGCCGCGCCTGTCCCGGGGAATCCACCGGCGATTGTTGCTGCGAAGGTCGCGTTCAAATTCGAAAAGACCGCCTCGCCGCAACCGGTCGTTCCCGGGGCGCGAGGAGCGCCTTCAATGTCCGAACTCAATGGAAGCGCAGGTACGACATCCGCATCCGCGCCAGCAGGGTAAAACTGGGTCACGGGATCGGCGATGGCCACTCCCGCAAATGCACTGAAACAAGCGAGCGTCGCAATACAACATGCGACCATGTCGAAACATTTCCTTTTCATCTTTTCTCCTTCTCTTTCGAGCTTGATGAAACTACTCCATCCGAATCACGTTATCCCGCCGGGCAACCGCGCGCGGCGGCGGATTTCACGCAAAATCCTCAATGACCTGTCCGAAGTTGAATCCGCGAACGTGGTTCCTTGCGTCGGGCCGCGCGCTCGGACAACTTCGTTAGGCAACCTCGTTATAAATAAAAGCGGAAAGCTCGGCTGCGAAAGCAGGGTTCAAAATCCCAATCCGGAATCCCGGCGACTGCCCACCGGGCTGAATCACGGAACAGGTCGAAACCAACTTATCACAAAGACGAAGTTCCCCACTCCACCTGATGACTCAATCATCGGCGCTCGAATCCCGTGGAGGGAGTTCGAGTCGGCGACGGCTGTTATTATCCCTACCTGAAGATTGCGTGTGAGCTCGTCTGAAAAAAGAGCGGTCTTTCGGTTTTCCATCCCGCGATGCCAGCGGTCAATCGTCTTGATACGATCATCGCCGGTTCCGTCGCGGTTTGTGATGCTCGCCGAAAAACCCTATCGAATCCCCACGAATACGCAGTTCTGCTGCCCAGAGCCGCAACCTTTCACGCCCCATTATAACCAGCCCGGTCACGCGAATGCGATGCCTTGACAAGTCTTTTTTTTGAAATTTTCAAAAAATAACGGCCGCGCCCCGGGGTGCGTCACCCCAGGGCACGGCCGGTTTTCGGCCTTCGCAATCGATCTGCACCCTTATTCGGTCATTCCGTCCAAGGGCTTACGATAAACTCCGACATTACGGAGGGCACGCACCGGTCTGGGTCACGAGAATGTTGGCAAACGCCGCGATATCTCCGGTCGGACCGAACGGATCGATCGACCCGTCGCCGTCGGCGTCGGCGCAACCGCAATTCGTTCCCGTTCCCAACATGCAGCGGGTGAATTCCTGAACGTCGCGCCCGTTGCGGATTCCGTCGCTCACCGCTCCGGCCGCGCCGCCCACGTCGCCGGGGCATTCGCAAATGGCCTGGCAGGCGCACAGCAGATTGACGGTGATGTCTCCGACGCTGTCCGCATCAAACGAGTTGACCTGGACCCAGTAGGTTTGTCCGTTAATGGTCGGAATGCAGACTCGGGCGTTGAAGTCGCCATCGTCCTCGCCGCCGCAACCGTCCTCGTTGCAGCCGTCCGCCACTTCGTCCGCGGCGGTGAGGGCGCCGCAGTTTCCATCGGCACGCGTGTAAACCGCCAGCACCGTGTCAGAGACGCCGCTGCCGCAGGTATTGATCTCTCGGCTGCTCCCGTCGCCGACGAACGAGACCCAGACGGAACCGGAGCCGTTCGTGTTCGCCAAATCCGGGCCGCCGTAGCAACTCAAGGCCGGCGAAAGATCCGACGTGTTCTCGGCGAATGCCTGCCCGGTATTGTCGAAATTGACGGACTGCGGACAGGTGAGTTCGGTCGGGGCGCAGGCGCTATTTGACGCGCAGATGAACTCGTCTCCGGTACCGTCAGGGCATACCTCGCCACCGTGATACGATCCCGCAAAAATGACCAAACAGGCATTTCTTTCCTCGACGCTGCAGAATCCCTCGGGCGAGCAGCAAGCGCCTCTGCACGGACTTTCATCACAGGTCATGCCAATTTCATAAAAAGTACCGCCGGCCGTGCCGCAGGCCGCTTCGGTGAGGAACTGACATTCATCCGCCTCAGGTCCGACGCAGCAAGCGCCGGCACAGGCGTTGGCGCCGCAGGCGCTGTCGACGCCGAGGAAGTCGCCGCCATTGACGTTGCACTCGCCCGCGGTCTGGACTTCACAGCTTGCTCCGTTTCCGAGGCAGCAGCCGCCTGGAATCGGCGTCGCGGAAAGGCAGCCATCGGGGTTGACGAAGCCGTTCAGGCACCAGGCCATGTCGAAGTCGTTCTGGTCGGCAACAGCGTAGGCACCTGCGCCATTATGTTGGGCAGAGAGATCGTCTCCGGCGGGCGCCGTGCTCCAGGACCAGGCACAGTCGCCGGTCGTGTTGTTCACCACTTCGAGCCAGTAGCACGTGTCTCCGGAAACGGGCACGCTCAGCCCCGTCGCCGTGTATTGGAATACGCGATGGCTTCCGACGGTGGTCGCGATATCCAAAAGCGTGTCAAACTTGGCCGGCGTCACCGGGGTCGGGCCGCTCAGAATCGTGCCGGGGATTCCGCCCCCATCGTTGAAGAAGGTGAGGGTGAAGTCATCGGGGGCGTCACCGTTTTGCGGAGTGCATGGGGCGGCGCCGTTGAAATAGAACCCCCACCAGCGCACGGACTGAATCGTGTTGGCTTGGGAAGGTGTAAAGTTATCCGCAACGCGAAGCCCCGTGATGCCGCCGTCCGACGTCGAACCGACGATGAACTCGGCGCCATGTCCGTCGAAGTCGGTGATCTGTCCCTCGCCGCCCGGCTGGCAGATGAGCGGGCAGGGATTGCTGGCGCAAGTGGACTCGCTGCCGCCAAAGACGCCGCCGGCGCCTTCACATTGCGCTTCGGTCTGACCCTCGAGGCACGAGCCATCGGCAAGGCAGCAGGAACCTGGCGAGGTGGTTGCAGACTCGCATCCATCGGAATTGACGTTGATATTCAGACACCAGGCCAGATCCGGATCCGAGTTGCTTCCGACGTCGTAAGGAAGCGCGTCGTCGTCCTGAGCCGAGATTCCGTCGCCCACGTCAGAGGACAGCCACAGCCAGACGCAGTCCCCCACCGTGTTGTTGCGAATTTCCATCCAGAAACAATTGTTCGCTGTCACCGGCACGGCGGGAATGGTGACTTGATATTCGAAAATAGGCCCCCCGTTAAAGGTTTGCGTAATCGTGGTGCGTGTCGGGGCCACCGCCATCGGTCCGGCGATAATGTCATCGGGCCGGTTCGAGGCATCGTCGAAGAAAGTGATGTCGAAATCGTCGGAGACACCCTCGCAAATCGTGCTGGGGAAATCGACGTAAATGCCCCACCATCGGACTGTCGTGACCGATGAATTCGCCACCGGCGTGAAGTTGTCCGCCGCCCGGAAAACCGTGTTTGGATTCGCGTCGGAAACGACTGCGAACGTAAAATCCGGCAACTGACCATCACCCGCCGCCTGGCAGAACGGCCCGGGACAGCCGGTGGCGCAGACCGTGTCGTCGCCGGCGAAGGTTCCGCCTGCCGCGTCGCACTGTGGAATCGTCTGGTTTTCAAGGCAGCCGGTCATCGTGCAGCAGGCGCCGGTCGCGATTGCGCAACCGGTTTGCACGCAGGTTTGCCCATGCGTGTAGACATTGTTCGGGTCGACGCACTGGGCAGGCGCGGTCGTGTTTGCACAGGTTCCCGCCACCAGATTGCAGCAGGAGCCGTTGCCTGTCAACGACGTGACACTGAGGTTGTCAAAATCGCCGAACTCATTGGCGAGCTGAAAATTGTCGTGAAAGAAAAATACATTGTCGATCATGGTTCCGGCGACCACGTTTCCGGTATGAATCAGAGTCCCGTTGTAAAAGTACTTGATCTGATTCGCCGACGGCACCATCTCAATTCTGAGTGAACGATACGTGTTTCCCGGAATCCAGTTGTCCCCGGTGTTCACTTCGACAATGCCGGGTGTCGCGTCCAAAACCCAAATGTCCGGCCCGCCGTTGGCATCCGCATCTTGGAACGAGAAGCGAACTCGGGTGGTCAAGAAGCCCTGACCTGCGGCCTGCGGCTGAACAAAATAATCGGCGCCGTCGAGGTTGCTGATCGCCACATCAAGAGTCATCACCACCGGTCCAGCGGGTACAGCGGGCAGCGTATTTGAGAACATCTCTTGCGGAACCCCCCCGGCGGCGCCCGTGTTGCGAATAAATCGCATATGCTGCGTACCGGTGGCCGGGTGTACGTTCGAGATGCGCTGCCAGAGAAGATTGGTACCGGTGGCCGCCCAGCCGTTTTGCGGCTCGACCGAACCCAAGTTGAACAACAAAGGTGGGCCGGCGGATTCAAACCCCGTTACGAGGTTCCCTGGACCGCGCGGATCACCTTCTTCTTCAACAACAGGTTCCCCGGACGGCATCGTGGCCGCGATTGAAATCGGCGCCCTTTTGGCGTTCAGCATGACGTTCTGCGTACCGCCAACGTCTGTTGATCCCGCGCCTCCTCCCGCAAACGAAACGCTGGCGATCGCGCAACACGCAAGCGCCGCAACCCAACTCAACACACATCCACTTCTTTGCCTTTTCATCTTTTCTCCTTCGTTCACCATGGTGAAACCGCACAAATACAAGGGCCGACGAACTGCGGGCGCGCACACGCGGCGCAGCCGATCTCCATCTGCTGACTCCATCACCTATCCATGACTCGTGCGATCGGAAGAGACCTACGCTGCCGCCCTCGCCGCGCGGTGAAACACCGGTACTCGTGCTTGCGCGTTAAGGGTGGTTCTTCCAGTGGTGTGAACGGAAAAATACGGACAGGCTCGATCGATCCAATTCACCGGGCCGACGTGCATCGACCCCGCGACTCTAAGATGGAACGCTTCGCCAGTTTCTCAAACGCCGAGCCATTGCAACTCGACGTGCAGCGTGATTTCGCATCCCGACGAATTCACGCTGCGCGGAGAAACTCTGTTTCCCAGTGCCGTTCACGCACGTTACTGCATTCAAAATGTCCCCTTGCCGGGGTTCGATGCCCCGAGCACTCGTGCGTGACGTTGATCCTAACGCGGCGGCGATGCGAAAGTCAATGATTTGCGGCGATGATCTTCGCAGCAAGTTTGTTTGATTTGATTGGGTTCGAAGGGCCCGAAAACTCGATCCGGCGCTTTCTCGTAAGGCAAAACCAAACTTGGACTTACGTTCCGTTGACCCCGGACGCCTGTCGCTTCCCGAATGCGATGACCTCGTTCAGGCTTCCGCTCCGAAAGCCCCGCAAATCGACCGCGACGTATTGATACCCAATCGCCCGAAATGCCGCATCGATCCGGCCGCGAGTCTCCGGAGCGGCCAATCGTTCAATCCAAACCGCCGGTACTTCGATCCGCGCAAGCGGGCCATGATGCCGGACGCGGCATTCCCGAATTCCCATGTCCCGTAAGATCGCCTCCGCCCGCTCGATCATTTTCAGCTTTTCGGGCGTGATCGCCTCGCCGTACTGCACCCGGCTCGACAGGCAGGGTGACGCCGGCTTGTCATGTGTCGGCAGGCCCAGGGACTGCGACAAGCTGCGGATTTCGGACTTTCTTAGTTCCGCGACCACGCAGGGAGAGCCCACGCCGAATTCTTCCGCCGCCACCAGGCCCGGCCGATGCTCGCCCAGGTCGTCGAGGTTCGTGCCGTTGACGATCGCTTCAAACCCGCGCGGCCCGATCGCATCCTTCATTCGCGAATAGAGCGCCGTCTTGCAGAAGTAGCACCGATTCGTGGGGTTCGCCAGATAATTGGGGTCCTCGAATTCTCCCGGCTCAATCAGCAGGTGCGCGGCCCCGATCTGGACTGCCAGCGATTTGGCATCGCTCAGCTCCGCCGCCGACACGCTCCCGCTCACGCCGGTCACAGCCAGAACATTTTCGGCGCCGAGCACATCGACGGCGACCTTCAATACAAACGTGGAATCAACACCGCCGCTGAACGCCACCGCAATCCGGCGCTTCGAACGCAGATATTCACCCATTCGTTCGAGCTTTTCGGCATGGGTGTCGTTGACCATGAAAGAAACGATCCGATCGTGAGACCCGTGCGGGAAAGCCAACGCTGAAACGCCAGTTTCGCCGGCGATTTCATCAATGCAGCCGGCCGGCGTCCTCGAGCAGAAAATGCACGGGTTCCAAGTGAAGAATTCTAGCAATGAAAAAGTGTGCTCGCGAACCGGACTCAGCGGACCGCCGACCCGGCAAATGCTTTGACGGGCGACCGTTCGCGAACGACCTGCGCCGTGGCGGTCGCTGTCACGCCTTTATTCCGCGCGCGCGGGGTGCCCGCTTTTGGGAGTTTCGGCGCGTCGGCGTCCTTGAAAAAACCGCCGAGCTCTCGCAAGCGCTTGTACCGGCGCTTCAGCACCGTATCGATCTTCACCCGGCGCAGTTCCTTGAGCGATTCAACAATGTACTGCTCGAGACTGGCTGCCGTAGCCGCCGGATCGCGATGCGCTCCACCGAGCGGCTCCTTGATGACGTCATCCACCAACTTGAGACGACGCAGATCCTTTGACGTGAACTTCAGCGCGTTCGCCGCCGTTTTCGCATGTTCGGCCGACTTCCAAAGGATGGCCGCGCATCCCTCCGGCGAGATGACCGAATAATACGCGTGCTCCAACATCGCCAGCCGATCGCCCACGCCGATACCGAGCGCCCCGCCCGAACCGCCTTCGCCGATCACCACGCAGACGATCGGCGTCCGCAGCCGCGACATCTCCATCAGGTTCACCGCGATCGCCGTCGAAACCCCGCGTTCCTCTGCACCAATTCCCGGATACGCCCCAGCCGTGTCAATCAGGCACACAACCGGCAATCCGAACTTCTCGGCGAGCTTCATCTTCGCCAGGGCTTTTCGATAACCCTCGGGATGAGCCATCCCGAAGCAGTTCTCGATGCGTTCCTTCGTGTCCTTGCCCTTGTTGTGTCCGATAAACAGACACTTGAAGCTGCCGATTCGGCCCAGCCCGGTGATGATCGCTCGGTCGTCCCGGAAGTTGCGATCTCCATGTAGTTCGCAGAAATCGCGAACCATCAACCCTAGATAATCGGGAACCAGCGGACGCTTCGGATGACGGGCCATCTGCACCGTCTCCCAGGCGTCGAGATTTGAATAAAGCGTCTTGCGCGCCGTCTGAAGCTCCACCCGGACTGTGCGAATCATCTCGGTGTGGTCGCGGCCGGTGATGGTCTGTGCAGCTTCGAGCTCCTCAAGCTGCTTTTCCATCTTGGCCAGCGGCCGCTCAAATTCCAGATACGCACCTAATTCAAACGCACGCGACCCATTCGTCGTCTCGCTCATCGATTCTTAACCTCACCCGATCGCGCACCATCGTGGGCGAATGCCGCTGCCCGACAACGATGAAGTCGATTCATCCCATCGGACCGATTCTGCGCTGCGGCCTGACCGATCGGTTCACTATGCCTTAACACTACGCCGTCACTTTGCGGTCCTGCACCGCGCCAATACTTGCGAGGTCCTGCAATCCGAGAGACCGGGGCCTCGCCGACTACAAGCGACGACCGTAAGGCGGCCGCAACTGATAGCCTAGTCCCCCCTATTCTCATCGACAAGAGAAAATTGACTGCGCCAATTCTGCCGTTTAGACTCACCCCCGGATTCCCTCGTCTTTTGGAACGTAATTCACTGCTAAAAATGACCTTACGCCTAAATTCCTGCGGTTTGTTATAGGAACAAAATCGGATGCCAATCTGGCGCTTCCTTATTACACCCCGGCCGGGAGCCTCGGACGCAGTGGGCCGCCAACTCCGCGAGAATCTGATTGATTTCGGCGTCCACTCGGCTGAAACGATCCAAAGCGGGCGCATCTTTCTGATTGAGCTAGAGGGTCATCGAGACCGGAAGCTGGCCGATCGCATCGCCCGCGACCTGCTGGTTGATCCGGTGTCCGAGGACGTGGCGATCCGGTCTGAAAGGGATCCGCTGCCGGACCCCAAAACTTCGCTTGCCGTTGAAGTGCATTTAAAGCCGGGCGTGATGGACAACGTTGCCCAGTCGACGCTTCTGGCCTTGTCCGAAATGGGGATCCGGGCAAGAAGCGTCCGAACCGCGCGCCGATTCGACATTCATCCGGCGCCCAATGACAGCGACATCTCGCGGATCAGTCGCTTGATTGGCAACGCATGCATCGAAGACATCTTTATCGGAACCCCGCCGATCAAGCCCCCGCCGACGCCGCCTGCCTACTCTTTCCGGCTTCGCACGGTTCCGCTCCGCGATCTCGACGATGCGGGACTGGCGCGCCTCAGCCGGGACACACATCTTTTTCTGTCGCTCGAAGAAATGCAGGCGATACGAAATCAGTTCCGCAAGGCGGATCGCAACCCCACCGACCTGGAACTCGAAACCCTGGCTCAAACCTGGTCGGAGCATTGCGTCCACAAGACCTTGAAATCCCCCTACCTCTATCGCGGAGCGCCATTTCCCAACAGGGATCGGCCGGGCGACAACGATGCCGGTGAATTCCGTGTCGAATACGCCAACCTCCTCCGTGACACCATCGCCCGCGCCACCCACGAGCTGATCGCGGAAGGCCGCGGTCCCACGTGCCTCTCCGTTTTCAAGGACAACGCCGGCGTCATCGCATTCGACGAGGAGCACGGCATCGCCTTCAAAGTCGAAACCCACAACCATCCTTCCGCCATCGAACCCTACGGCGGCGCTTCCACCGGCGTTGGCGGCGTCATTCGCGACGTGCTCGGCTGCGGCCTAGGCGCGAAGCCCATCGCCAACACCGATGTCTTTTGTGTGGCTCCGCCCGACTGGCCGGTCGATGCAGTCCCAAAGGGGGTGATTCATCCCCGCAGCACGCTTCGCGGCGTGGTCGCCGGCGTACGGGACTATGGCAACCGAATGGGCATTCCCACGGTCAACGGCGCCGTCCACTTCGACCCGCGCTATCTCGGCAATCCGCTGGTCTATTGCGGTTGCGCGGGATTGATCTCGCGCGATCGAATCGACAAGGCCGCTCGCCCCGGCGACGCCGTTGTGCTGATCGGCGGTCGCACGGGTCGCGACGGCATCCACGGAGCGACTTTCAGCAGCGCCGAGCTGACCGACACGCACGAGGACGAATTTGCCCAT
>DATMEE010000404.1:0-3580 GCA_035557035.1 Phycisphaerae bacterium | reverse complement strand
TTTGTGATTATGCCTTTGACCGCCGGACAGCGCAAGTCCGCAGCGCGGCGCCGCGCTCAGCTCCTCGAACTCTGCGCCGATCTGCCGGAAGTGGTCGTCGAGCCGGCTGGTGACGGTCATCTGGCTTTCCGCATCCGCAAGTACTCGCCTACTACCTCGTGGATCACCATGGCGACGGGCGCATCGCGTTCTGGTGCAAATCGACGGCGGCCGACCAGCGTCAGCGAGTGAAGGACGATCCCTTGGCGTTCTTCGTGCCGCCGTACGTGGGAACGAAAGGGTGGGTGGGGGTTCGCCTTGATCTGAAGGCGGTGAACTGGTGGGCAATCGTTCAGCTATCGCGGCGTACCTATCAGGCGACGGCGCCGAAGAAGCTGGCGGCACTCATGGAATGACTCAGTGTCGCATGGTCGCGCTGCCGGCACGTCTTCGGTTGACATTCGGGCGGCCGAAATGTGATAATTTGCCTCGGGCCGTACATAGCTCAGGAGGCCGACTTGGACGCGAAAAAACTGGGTGGAATCGGGCTGACTATCGTCTTAATTATCGCCGTCGTCTGGTGGCGGATGAGCAATCGCGCGGACGACTCGGCGTTCATCAAGGCGGAGGCGCTTAAGGTCGTCGCCCTGATGGAGGGTTACGAGAAAGACAAGGTGCTACTCGATCAAATGGCGGAGCGGGCGCACACCGCGGCCTTTGATAAGGCCTATGAGATGGGACGGCGCCGGCGGGGCACGACTTTCGACGAGGACAAATACCTCGATGCCTTTTTCAGATCGATGGCGATGCAGGCCGACATGATGAGTCGTCCCGACCTGAAAGTGGCGCTTGCGAATCTACGGGCGCTGGGCGATGAAGAAGCGCCGGCCGAATCGGAAACCAGCGGCGAAGATCGTGTCGCGGGTACGGCCAACGCGCTGACGGGAGTCGACGTGCCCGTCGAATCGGATGCCCCGCCTGAGCCGGTGAAAACCGGCGATGCGGCGTCCGCGTGGATGACTCGGGCGGATTTTGATGCCGTTTCCGACGATCAACTCGAAGGTATGCTCTGGGAGCACATTTCTCAATCGGTGGAGTCGTCGTCAGACGGCGAGGTCGCGGCCGTCAAAGAGCTTTCCAAAGGCGAGCGCATGCTCTATGTCACCCTCGGCGTTGAGGTCGAGGTGAACAACGGAGGCTTCGACCAGTTCTTTACGAATTCCTCGGGGGGACTGACGAAAATGGCAGTACCTGCCTTCAAGCTTGTTGGTGCGAAAAAATATGCCACGGTCATGCGCCGGGCGATCGCCGCCTATGCGCGAACGAATCCGAAACAAAAAATCTTCAAGGTGGACAAAACCGTGAAGGGATACCTTAAGAAGTACAAGGACAAGTCCGTGGACAAGGTGGACGATGCGTTCTACGCCGTGAAAGAGGACCTCCGCGCCCTCCGCGTCAAGTACATTCGCGATAATCCGGACGAATTCATCGATCAATAGAATGAAACGCGGCGGGGCGACGTATTCGCGGCACTCTAGTGAAGTGATCAAATAAGACTGCCGGGACTGAGCACGAGAGGCAACCGCAATGGCCAGGATCGAAGGCGTTTCCGATCGCAAGGCGGGCTGGCTGGCCCGGTTTGTATTTTTCATGTCGCGGCGGAAGCTCGGGCGGGTCATCACGCCGCTGCGCGTCTGGGCCCATCATCGCCGGCTGCTGCGCGGCTATGTTCACATGGAGCTGGCTCAGCAGGCGGCGCGGACCATCCCGGCCGGGCTGAAGGCGCTGCTGGACGTTGACGTGGCGCGGCGCATCGGCTGCCCGTTCTGAATCGACATCGGGTCTGCCGTGGGCAGACAGTTGGGTCTGAGCGAGGCGAAGCTGAAGGCGCTGGACTCTTTTGAGGAATCGGAGGAGTTCAGTGTCGTGGAACGGCTGGCTCTGCGTTATTCGGCCGCGATGACCGCGACGCCGGTACACGTCTCCGAGGAACTCTTCGACGGATTGCGCAAGTTCTTTAGCGAGGCGCAGCTCGTTGAGTTAACGTCGTGCATCGCCTGGGAGAACTTTCGCGCCCGATTTGACCACGCCTTTGGTATAGAGGCAGAGGGCTTTTCAGACGGTGCGTATTGCCCTCTGCCCGGCGGCAAAAGGTAGGGCGTCTGACCACCCGTTTTGGTGAGGCGGTGCGGGGCCGGCCAGCCGCACGCATCGCGGAACGGGTCGCTTCAGTTCCCAATCCTCGTTTGGGACGCATCTTTCGGGGTGCGCCGGGAAAAAGTTCCCGGATTACAAGAGAAACGCCTGCCGCACGTCTAAGTCCTTTCGGGCGCTTCCGCTGTCCAGATGGCCGTGCCTTTTTGTCTGGACTCGTGAAGCCATTATTGAAGGAGACTTCCGCGTGAGTAATTTTCGCAACTGCTCTCATCCTGCTCGTGCAAAATGTTGCAGATCGTTTTCGCCGGTCTGCTGTTCATGAACGCCGATTGCCCGCCGAGTGATAACACCAACACGAATGGCAACGGCAACAATAACGAAAACGACAATACCACGATCGGCGAGTCAATCCCGTTTTCCGATCCGCTTAGCTTTACAGTATCCTCCACGGAAAACTACATCTTCAGGGTCGAATCCGCACTCGCCGATTTCGATGGCGATCAAATTCTCGATCTCTTTCTCGGTCGGAAGGTGGACTTCGTTGCGCCGACCATCGGCATGACGATCGCCCTGGGCAATGGGGATGGCTCGTTCGAAGACGGCGTCGAATCCACCGTGACCGGGCAGGGTTACATCCATGCAGTGGCCGACTTCAATGACGACGGGCGTGCCGACATTCTGCGGGTGATCGATGTGGATGCCCATCGATGGGAGGTGTTGCTTAGCAATGGCGACGGCACGTTCGATGGGGTCGAGCTGGTGGACGAGGATCTGCCTGAGACGACTCGCCATGATTACCCCGTCGCGGACTACGACAACAACGGCACGGCTGACGTGCTCATCCAGACGGACGAGACGTTTTGCTCCGGCGAGCTGGAGATCCTGAACAAGCTGGTGCTGCTGGCGGGCAACGGCACAGGCGGATTCGGTCCGCCGCAGGTGGTGGCCACCGGCCTTCCCGCGGAGTGCGGGGGCGGCGGGGCGGACAGCTCCGGCGACGTGAACGGCGATGGAATCGTGGACCGGATTTCGCCGGTGGGCGACCGGCTCGTGGCTCAATTGGGCACCGGGGTGAACGGGGGCGTGGGGGAGGAAATTGCGACGCCTTTTGCCGACGGAGGGAACTATCGTGAAATGCTCGAACATCACCAAATTGCTCTCGGTTCTCGTCCTTTCCATGGGAGTATTGGCACAAACCTCACCGATCTGCGACTCGATGCCGACATCACGCTGACGGGCGGCGGCACGGTCGCGATACCACGAGAGAAAAAGTCATTCAAATCGTGCAGGACCTTCCCGAGGATGCTTCGGTTGAAGACGCGATGGAGCGGCTTTTGCTGCTGGCGAAGATCGAACGCGGCATTCAGCAGGCAGAGGCTGGAGAGACGATTGCACATGCAGAAGTAGTCCAGAGGATGTCCAAGTGGCTCAAGTAATCTGGACC
>DATMEE010000403.1:0-2058 GCA_035557035.1 Phycisphaerae bacterium | reverse complement strand
GCTGGTCAGCCTAAACTTGAATACAGCTGCCGTGAAATCGCGCGGGCGCTGGAGGTAGAGGAAGGTCGCCGCGGGCCCGTTGCCATCGCCTTTCTCCCCGTGGCAGCCAAGGCAGCGCCGCTCATAGACCTCCTTGCCATGGGCGATCCATTCCTCCGAGCGCGGCAGCGTAACATCCATAACTTCGAGACTCTGCGGCTCGAACAGGTCGCGCCACTTGCCGCGGTTCATGCCGAGCTTCTGGACGTAAGCGGTCAGAGCTTGCAGGTCGTTAGTCTCGGCGGCGATCTTGACGGTTTTGCCTTTATATTCATCGCGCGGCGTCAGGATGATCGGAGCCTTGCCGCGCGCCGCCATCGGCACGAACAGCAGGCCGTCGGCATTGGGCGTAAGGCTGATCTGCTCCTTGCTGGAGAAATCGAACAGCTTCTCGGTGAGCGGCGTCTTCTCCAGGCTACGGCTGCCGGACGCATCATCGACGATCGCCACGGCCTGCGAGGGTCTATCGAACAGCCCCCGGTAAGGGGCCATGACCGAGTCCGGGGACAGCATGCGCGGGTTCCAGAAATGCGCATAGTGCCACTCGTCGCCGTATTTAAGTCCCACTCGCATCAGGTCGGGTCCGATGCGCCGCGTGCCGAAAAGATGGGGAATGTCGAATGCGAACTCGCCCGACTCCGTCACCGGGCCCCAGCGGCGCGTTTCGCCGGTTACCGGACGCACGAATTGGGAATGGCAGTACCAGCAACCCTCGCGCAGATACACGTCGCGGCCGCGCTGTTCGAGCGGCGTGTAGTTCGTGGCCCGAGTCAGCATCCATTTGAGCTGGCCGAGATCGGTGCGCACCACCGCCGTCACCTTATCGGTGCGAGACGAGGGTTCGAAGAAGGGCAAGAAACCTTGCGTGCCTAGAGCCAGGAAGAAAAACAGGACTCCCGCCACCAATGTGACGAACCGCGCGGTCATCGGGCGGCTCCGCCGGCCGGAAGCGGCGCCGTGCCGTAGGCCGGTCTTTCGACCGCGCCCACCGGACGCGCCAGCGCCGTCATCATCAGATTGATCACGAGCAGCGTCATTCCAATGTCCATGCTGATCCCGGCCATCGTGCGCAGGAACCAATACGGGCGCATCGCGAGGATCGAATCGAGCCATTCCACGCCGGCCATCCATTGGAAGCCTTGCTGTAGACCGCCGGCGGTCAGCCCCAGACCCATGGTGGAAATGCCGGCGGTAATCAGCCAAAAGGCCCAATTGCCCATCCTGAACGACCACAGCTCACGGCCGCAGACCCTGGGCCAGACATAGATCAAGCCACCCATGGCCCAGACGACGAACGTCCCGAACACCGTGAGGTGCGAGTGGGAGATGACGAAATCCGTGAAGTGAGTAGGCTGCTGGATCTGGCGCAAGGCCTCGGTCGAGCCTTGGAAGCATCCGAACAGATACATGATCGAGCCCATGATCAGGAACTTCGCCGGGAGGTTTGTCCCGAACGTGCTCCAGCGGCCCATCATGGTGCCGAAAAAGTTCACCAGCACCGTCCACACCGGAATGATCAGCAGCATGGAGGTGACGATGGCGATGGTCTCGGCCCAGTCGGCGATCGGGCTATAGAGATAATGATGGATGCCGACGAAGGGGTAGAACAGGGCGAGCGACCAGAAGCCGACCAGGGAAAGTTTGTGGGCATAGATTGGATTGCGCACGCTGATCGGCAGGAAATAGTAGATCAGCACGTAGCCCGCGGGCGTGAGCCACAATCCGACGATGTAATGAATATAGAGACCGTGAAAAGCCGCGCTGTTGATGCCCGAAATCATGTAGGGCAGGAGGATGCCCAGCACGAGATTCATCGTCGTCCACACGAAGGCCCCGATCAGGTACCAGAGCGCGACATAGAGCGGCGGCTCGAGACGCCGGCCGATGGCGATCAGGAACTGCGCGGTTATCACCGCCACCGCGATGAAGAGCGGGATTTTGGCCCAAATCGGAAACTCGCCCGCTTCGAGCCCGTTATTGTCGCCGAACGGCAGCGAGATGAGCGCGGCGACCGTAACG
>DATMEE010000402.1:0-7806 GCA_035557035.1 Phycisphaerae bacterium | reverse complement strand
GCCAGCTCGCGTTTCTCGACACCGCGCGGATTTCAACCATTCATTCATTTTGCCGCGACGTACTCAATCGCTATTTCGCCCAGGCCGGCCTCGATCCGCAGGCCCCCATTCTCGATCCGCACGAGGCCGCCATCATCCGCCACGAGGCCATCCGCAAAATATTCGACGAGCGCGCCGCCCAGCCCGGCGACTCTGGCGAGCAATTCTTGAGCTTCCTCGCCGCATACGGCATGAAGGAAGAGCATTTGCAGAAGACGATTCTCGGAGTCGACGATTTTCTCACCTCAATTATCGATCCCCACGCATGGCTGGCCGATTCGCTCGAACGAAGTCGTGTCGCCGGCGAATCCCAGTTGCCGCCCTTCTGGCACGACGAGCTTCGACAGTTCCTCAAGGCCGAGCTCGCAGCCCATCTTCAAGCGGTGCACCAGGAAATCGTCGCCTTCGAGCGGCACTACGGCCGCCACGAGGAAATTCGCGAACTGGCCGCCCCATTTCTCAAGTGCCTCACTGACTACGCCGGCGCGCTCGAACACTGGATGGCTCGCCTCAATCGCGAGCCTGATGGCTGGTCGATCGACGCGATCTTCAAAGAAGAGATCGCTGCTTACGATTTTCCGGCCTGTCCGCGACGAAATTCGAAAACGTACAACACCCTGTCTCGTCCGTGCCAGATTTTTCTCGACGATGGACAGCAAACGGTCCGCGCCATCCGCGATAAACTTCTGATTCCGCTTCAGAAAAAGTGGAGCATTTTCGACACGGCCGTCTGGGCGGCCGGCATTCGCCAGATCGCGCCGCATCTAGCCGTGCTCGTCGACGTATTGCTCGATCTGCGCACGGCGTATCAGAACGAGAAGCGGGCGCTCGGCGTAATCGACTTCGCCGACCTCGAGCGCATGACGCTCAACCTGCTCCGCGACGAAAGCAACGGCGTCGCGACCCGTCTTCGCGGCGAGTTCAGGCATGTTCTGGTCGACGAGTTTCAAGACGTAAACCCCATTCAAGCGGAGATACTCCGACTCGTCAGCCGCGAGGCAGACTCCGCCCGTGCAGAAAACCTTTTCACCGTCGGCGACGTCAAGCAAAGCATCTATCGTTTCCGCCTCGCCGAACCGCGCCTCTTTCTCGAGCGCCAACAGCGGTTTCAGAATTCTATCGACGCGCAGCCCGCTCCAGGAATGCCGCGAACGTCAGCCCGGACAATTCCAATTCAAACCACCTTCGCGTTTGAGAACGATCCCCCCGCCGGAATCGCCATCGACCTGCTCAAAAACTTCCGCAGCACCCCCCGCGTTCTCGATGCGATAAATGCCGTCTTTGAAAAACTGATGGCCGCCGATCTCGGCGGCATCGCCTACGATGACCACGCCCGCCTCGTGCCCGGAAAGCATGAATCCAATTTTCCGGAAGCATCGAATTCCGACGCGGCGCTCGAACTTCACGTGCTCGACCAAAAACTTGAAAGGCCCGAAGGCGAGTCGCATCGCGCCGAATCCGGTAAGTCGGCTGAAGATGTTGAAGACCCCACCGACTGGGAGCGCATCGAGCGCGAAGCCTACGTCATCGCCGCCCGCATCAAGGAACTCGTCGCCGCCGGACGCCGCTTCGGAGACATCGCCATCCTCCTGCGCTCCATGAAGGCGCGCATTCACCTTTTCGCACGCACGCTCAGCCGATTGGGCATCCCGGTCTTCGCTGAAACCAGCGGCGGCCTGTTCGACACGCTCGAAATCCGCCAGATCCTCGCGCTCCTGGCCGTTCTCGACAACGCCCAGCAGGACATTCCCCTCGCCGCGACGCTCCGCTCAACCCTGATTGGCCACCCTGTGACTGACACAGAGTTGGCACAACTTCGCATCGATGCCGGGACCGGCGGCCGCTTCATCCCGTTTCACGCCGCGGTCGAGCGATACCCTTCCGCCGGCCCCGATCCCGTCCTGCGAAAAAAGATCCGCTCCGCCCTGGATGTTCTTGACGATTGGCGACAACGAATCCGCCGCCGTCCCCTGGCCGACGTACTCTGGGAAATTTACGAGGAATCAGGCTATCTCGCCTACGTCTGCGGCCTGCGCGACGGCGAGCAGCGCCGCGCGAACCTCGTCCAGCTTCACGAGCACGCCCGCAAGTTCGGCGAGTTTCAGAGGCAGGGCCTCCACAGATTTCTTCAATATCTCGACGGCGTGCGCGAGGCCGGCGAGGACCTCGATGCCGGCGCCTTGTCCCCGTCCGGCCGCGACGTCGTCCGCATCATGACCATACACCGCAGCAAGGGCCTTGAGTTTCCGGTCGTGATCGTTGGCGAGCTGGGCAAGCGATTCAATCTCGACGACGCCAAAGGCGCGATCCTCTATGACCGCCGCCTCGGACTGGCCCTCGAAGCTGTCGAACTGGAAAAGCGGGTCATTTATCCCACGCTGCCCCATCGCCTCGTTGCACAGGCCAATCGTTCCGAGATGCTCGCCGAAGAATTGCGCGTTCTTTACGTAGCCCTCACGCGCGCGAAGGAAAAACTGATCCTCGTCGGTACCGGCAGCGCGGAATGGATGAATGGCTCGGATCATCCTGCGCCCGGCCCGCTGACGCTCATGCGCCGGCGGAGCGCCGCGACAGCGCTCGATTGGATCGCTGCCGCCCTCCAAGCCCAACCACGCGAAAAGTTCCAGCCTGCCTCGCCCGGCGTCGCGCCCCTCTTCGATTTCCGCATCTACGATCGCGACGAGATTCTCACATGGCAGATCGATCCGCCTGATTCATCCGATGTGGACCACAGGCTGCGATCCCTCGCCGCGATGCTTCCACTAGACCGCGCCGATTCACCGCTGCCGCCGGCCGATCTAACCCTGCGCATCGTGGAGCGACGGCTGACCACGCCCTATCCCGACGCCGCGTTGAGCCGGATTCCCGGCGTCGTGGCCGCAAGCGCCCTCAAACGGCGATGGAACACGCTCGCCGACGAGGACGAACCCGCGGCGTCGCTCCAATCGATCTCGCGCCAGAGACCGGAGTCAAAAACCGGCAACGTGCAGATTGCGGATACCGCAACCCTTCGTACGCCTGTGTTCGCCGCCCTGGCTGCCGCGCCGGCATCGACCGATCTCGGCACCTGGACCCACGAGTTTCTCCAGCGTCTCGATCTCCGGCGTGTTTGCGATCTCGAAGACCTTCGCTCACAGCTCATGGACCTCACCACCGGCGCAGCCGTTTTCACGCCCGAACAGGCCAATGGCATTGATCTGGACGCGGTGGCGTGGTTCTTCACCACGGACCTGGGCGGCCGGCTTCGCGATCCCCGCACGAGAGTTCTTCGGGAATGGCCGTTCGTCATCGGGGTTGATCCCAGGAAATATGACCCAATGGCGGCGGCCGGACCTGACGAAGTGCTTCTCGTGCGCGGAATCATCGACTGTTTATTCGACGCGGGAAATGGCTGGGAAATCCTGGACTACAAGACTGACCGCATCACCGGCGGTGCGGTTGCGGCCCGCTCCGAACTGTACAAGGGCCAGCTCGACATTTATGCCGCGGCGATCGAAGCAGTATGGAAGATTCGCCCGCGCGTCCATTGGCTGGCCTTCCTAAATCCCCGCGAGATCGTCCAACCGTGAGATGTCATTCATGTGGCATAATCGCGAGAGAACGTGCAACGCGGCATGACCCGGTAACCTCCGCCATGAAGCGGGCCATCACTGAAGCGTACCTGCCAGCGCCGGGCTGACGACCGTGAAATAGCGCAGCCGTTCTGCCGCGAGCTGCGGATAACCCGGATCCAGCCGCCGGGACCGCATCTGCTCGACGTGCCCGTCTACAAACAGTGCATTCAGTCCCGACGGATGCCGCTTGTCGTTGGCGATGCGCGGGGCTGTCGCAAACGGAAGATGCGCCGCGAAGAATAGGTCGCGAAGGTACAGCTCGTCGGTCGGCAGCTTCGCGTGGCCTTCGGTCACATAGATGAGGCTGGACGCCGACAGACGCAGCCGGCTGGTGTGGTCATAAATGATGGAGTCGCCGTCCGTCGCCACCGGCTCACTCGATGCGTCGCCCGCGCCCGCCGGACCGGCGGCGTAATCGGCCGGATAGGCATTGACGACAAAATCCAGGCGCTGAGCTTCGGTGGGAAAGTCCGGACACTGATAAGAATCGATCTCGCCGAAAATCTTGAGCAGCCGTTCATGATCATTTTGAAAAAGCTGACCGAGCGTCGAGAACGGCCCTTCATAACCCAGGGCCGGCAGCAGCGCGATGGCGAAGTGCATGATGTCGGGCTGATGCTCCCCGCGGACGATCGCCCCGTCGAAGCTGTCGGCGTACATCTGCATCGCCTGGCCCATCGATCGCAGCCGCGTCTGGCAGACCACCGCGCGTCCGGAGCGGCGGGCGTTGGACAGCGAAGGAAGCAGGATCGCCAGAAGCAAAGAGATAATCGCGATCACGACCAGAAGTTCAATAAGTGTGAACGCGCCTGGTCTCTTCCATTGAATTGATGTGCGGCGGTTTCGTCGCGACGTGGCGGGCATGCATTCATCATGCGGTTTTCAGCGATGGGAAGCAAGTGATTTCGCGATTTGCTCAATTGACCGATTTGTTACCCTACGGCGCTGGAACAGGAGTTAGATGGCGGGCTTGTCCGCCGCCTTCCGGCTACGAAGTCGACTTAAGCGGCGAAAGGTCGCGCTCTAGTGTTCAACGCACGCCGTGGCCGGTTCCCGCGAACTGCATCCCGCTTGCATCCGCTCGACGTGCCGGGCAAATGCATCCAGCATCGACTCCCAGCCCTGCAGCGTTTCGTCCAACTCGTACTTCAGAATATCGCCCAGCATCACGTAATCGCGACCATCCACGGCGTCGCGAATGTCCCGCAGCCGCCGATTCAGCTCGCCGAGCCAGTCCAGCACGTGCCGTTCCCCCAGCACCAGCCGCTCGAAATCGACGCCCACCAGCGTCCCGCCCTGCACGACCGCCTCGTGCATGTCGGCCCACGACGCCACGCACCGTGAAAGCCCATTCATCGCGGCGGCGATGTCTCCCGAGGCCAGCGAAGCCGACACCTCGCGGACTAGGGCGAACGATTCACCAAAACCCGCTCGCGCCTGATTCAGCGCGTCCAAAGCTGCGCCAAACGGAGAACCCGAAGTCAATTCCACTGTTTGATAGTCCCGATATGGCCGCGACATCACCGCTTCGAGCCGCGCCGCGTCGATCTCGTCACCGTCACAGATCACGGACATCATGACCCGGCCGTTCCCCCCAAGGGTCGACCTTGCAAGGCGGACGGCGTCACCGACGCTGCCGCTAGGTGCCATATCAGTGTCACAGATCGCTGATCCATCCACGATGATCATCATCGCGCTCCTCGTCTTATCCGAGTGAGCGCGTCACGACGGATACCTGGGTATGAAAATACCTACGTTGACCTTGCCCCGAATGGGGCAACGGGCTGTAGCCACGAGTGCAGCGAAGCGGAACCCGTGGATGGGTCGTACCACATGACCAACCGCTCCGAAGGAGCGGCGGAGCCATTGCGTCGGCAGAATTTCAGCAGTTCCCGGTCAATCTCAATTTCCGCTTTGCATCGGCACGTGAAAGCGGGCTGCCTCGTTCACGCCGTCACGGATTTCAACAGCCATACGACCCCGAGGCCGCACGCCGCCGTCACCGACGCCGCCGTCAGCATCAATTCCCACCGAAATCGCGCCCCCTTTTTCTCCGTCACCCCCCTCCCGAAGGGATCCTTCGGCATCCAGGTCAACTTTGCCGGCACCAAAGCCCCGCTCCCGATTCGCTTCGGCGCGCCCGGCGGCCGCTTGATGCCCAGTCGCGCGATTTCGCCTCGGGGTGGAAGTTCCGGCATCGCCCGTCCGGTCCAGCCCGCCGTCACGGACGAGCCCTCACTCTGGGCAGCAGGCGCGGGTGTTCGCTGAGGGCGCGCCGTTCCGTTTCGGTTCGAGCGACGCCCCAGCGGCGACGGCAATCGAAGCTCCAGCATGGCCGAATACGCAACCGGCGGCTGGCAGAGCAAAATATCGGAAATCCCGCTGTGGTCGCAGGCTTCGACCGGCGTTGCTGGCCGCACCGTAGGTTTTGAGGCCGTTGTCGTCATCTCCACTGTTTCCGGCTCCGGGCGGATCGGGGCTCCGCAAAGTGTCTCATCAATGGCATCATCGCCCTCTCCGATCGGGTCCTTCGGCGGCCTGATTTCCGCCCGGCATACGCCCTCCACAACCAGATGGCCGCCGAGAACCTGTTCGCCGTCGTCCTGATCCGTTGCAATCGCCCGAGTCGCCTCCGGTGATTGATCTTCCAGATCGGGCAGCGGCCCAAACAGGTCCGCCCTTCCCGCTCTCGCGTCGTTCACGGCGCATGCCGCGTGGTCGGCGAAGGCGTTCTTTCTGTTGTCGCTTTCCCCCCGCTCGCTTGTCAGGCCTTGATTCATGCCTTGCCTCCGCGAACGGTCACACCGGGCGTCGTGCGCGCAGCCGGCTACTGAATTATCGGCCGGTCCAGTACACAGCCTTTACTCGAAGCCAATCGTTCAGCACATTATAGGGCGTCAGAAATCGGCTTTTTGCCCGGGACCGCCCCTGTACACACACTTTTCCCCGCCTCAAGACCACTCATGGACGGCCCGAACCAGATTGTGGTATGAGCGATCGCAGTCGACGATGGACACGTAAGAAAAGTGAGTCATGCCAAAACGCATCGGAATAACCATCCTGGGGTGCGGCGCCGTCGGCGGCGCCACTGCCCAACTCCTGCTTTCAAAAAAGGCGGAATTAGCCAAACGAACCGGCGTGGAAGTTGTTGTTTTTTCGATCGTCGTGCGCGATCGTTCAAAAATGCGCTGCGATTCGATATCCGAATTGCTTCTCACCACCGACGCCGGCGCGGCCATCGCCGACCCACGCTCGCAAATCATCATCGAGCTGATCGGGGGAACCACGACAGCGCGGGCGCACATTCTAGCTGCACTCGCCGCCGGCAAGGACGTGGTCACTGCGAACAAGGCCCTGCTCGCATTGCACGGCGCGGAGATTTTCGAGGCGGCCCGCCGCGCCGGTCGCACCGTCGCCTTCGAGGCGTCCGTCGGCGGCGGCATTCCTCTAATCGAAACGGTCCGCCGCGGCCTCGTCGCCAACGACATCGACGCGGTGTATGGCATTCTCAACGGCACGTGCAACTTCATCCTGACCCAAATGTCCGAGCAACACCGTTCATACGCCGATGCGTTGGAGGAGGCGAAGCGGCTCGGATACGCCGAGGCCGACCCCACGCTCGACGTGGAAGGGATCGACTCGGCCCACAAACTTGCCATTCTGGCATCAATCGCCTTTCGAAAGACATGTGACTTCGCGCGCATCGAGCATCGCGGCATCTCCGCAATCGAAGTCACCGACCTGATCGCCGGCGAGGAGCTTGGCTACGTCTGTAAGCTGCTCGCCGTCGCTCGAAACGAGCCCGACGGCATCGAATTGTCCGTCGCGCCCACGTTCATCCATGCCTCGCACCCCTTGGCCGGCGTGCGCGGCCCGTTCAACGCCGTGAGCATCTATGGCAGCGCCGCGGGCCATGTCCTGCTTTACGGCCGAGGCGCGGGCGGACTTCCCACCGCGAGCGCCGTCGTGTCGGATGTCATCGACGTGGCATGTGGCAACGCGAAAAGCGTCTGTGAGAACTATTCGGCTCTTCCGGGACAGACCCCGGCGGCGGTTTACAGTCCAACCGGCGAGCGCAAAGCAGCATGGTATCTCCGAGTGGGGCTTCTCGACCGGCCGGGCGGAATGGCCGCGGTCGCCGGTGCGCTTGGGA
>DATMEE010000401.1:0-7632 GCA_035557035.1 Phycisphaerae bacterium | reverse complement strand
CCGGCGCCGCGCTCAACTGCCGCATCGCCACGTTCAGCAAATGGGATCGCAAGAGTTACTACTACCCCGACATGCCGAAGAACTATCAGATCAGCCAGTACGATCTCCCGTTGGCGGCCGACGGCTATTTTGAGATTCCCGCCCCGGACGGTTCGTTGCGCCGCATCGGCATCATTCGCGCCCATTTGGAGGAGGATGCGGGAAAAAACCTGCACGAGGGGCTGGATCACACCCGCGTCGATTTGAATCGCGCCGGGACACCGCTGCTTGAAATCGTGACCCAGCCCGACATCTCCAATGCCGAAGAGGCCTATACGTTCTGCGTGGAGCTTCAGCGGCTGGTCCGCTTTCTGGGCATCAGCGACGCCGACATGCAGAAGGGCCACATGCGGTTCGAGCCGAACGTGAACGTCGCCATCACGCACGACGGCCGCGACTACCGCACGCCGATCAGCGAGATCAAGAATCTCAACAGCTTTCGCTCGGTGCGGCATGCGATCGAATACGAGATTTCGCGCCAAGTCGACGCCTGGGAGGCCGATCACGATTACACGCTCGACAAGGTCGGCAAGCTCAACTTCGGCTGGAACGACGAGCGCGGCTTCACCGAGTTTCAGCGCGGCAAGGAGGAATCGCACGACTATCGCTATTTTCCCGATCCCGACCTGGTTCCCGTCACGACCGACGAGGAATCTGTCGAGCGGATTCGCGCCGACATTGGGGAACTGCCCGTCGCCCGGCAGCGGCGGTTCATGGCGGATTACGGGCTGTCAGACAAGGACTGTGAGATCATTCTCGTCGATGCCGAGACTGCGGCGCTCTACGAGGCGGTGGCCAACAGCGGCGTCGATCCGAAGCTCGTCACGCGCCAGTTTGTCGGCGTCTGGAACAATCTGGCGTCGGCCGTTGGGGAGTCAATCGTAAGTCTGGGCATGACGCCGCAGGCGATGTCGGAACTGGCGAAGTTGGCGGAGGGCGGCACGATCAGCGCCAGCGCGGCGGCACAGGTGGCCCAGCGACTATACCAGGGGCGGATGTCCGGCCCGAGCTCGGCTCTCGACGCCGCGGAGGCGATGGGGCTGATTCAGGTTCGCGACGAGGGCGCGACGCAGGGCTGGGTGGATGAGGCGTTTGCGAAGAATCCGCAGGCCGTGGACGACGCGCTGAGCGACAACGAGCGAAAGTCGAAGGCGGCGCCGGGGTTCTTGCGCGGGCAGGTGATGAAAATCTCGCAGGGGAAGGCCGATCCGAAGTTGGTCGGCGAGCTGATCGAGAAGAAACTTTCCGCGCTCCGCGAAGCGCCCCCGTCATCCTGAAGGGCAGCAGCGAGGAAGGATGTGGCTGAATGAGCGGTCGTCGCGGAATGCAGTGCCGCACGCCAATTCAAGCCCACCGCTTCCTTACGGGCGCGGCTCTGTTTTGGCCGGCTCTGATGAGGATGTCTTCGACGGCTGCGTCGTTGGCTTGGGCGGCAGCTTGATTTCGTCCGCGTCCTTCTCCTGCGCCGCAATCAGCTTCTCATCGGCGGCCTTAATGATCTGCCCCGAGAGGATGCCGCCGTAGTTCGTGCCGAACCAGGCGCCGGCGTAAAACCCATCGTAGACCATGACGCGCGCCGAATAAGTCCCCAGCATCGGCAGCGCCGTCTTGTCGAGCGTGATGATCGGCGTGTCGCCGGCCCATACCACGCGCACGTTGAAGGGCAATTCGACGTCGCGATCGGCGAACTGCACGCGAGCGGTGATCACCCAATTATCGTTCAACCCCTTTGAAACGCTCTTAATGACGTAACGCTCAGGCCGCGGCGGCGACAGCGGCGCTTTGCCTTCCAGTCCCTGGGCGTTGGTCATCTGCCACGTGCCACGGAAGATGACGTTGGTGAGCGCGCGCTTGAATCGATCCTCCAGTTCGGCTTGTTTGGCCGGCCTTGAAGCGTGTGCGACATCTCCCGGTTTCGTGACAGGGTCCTGCGCTTTCGACGCAATCACCAGCGCGGAAGTAACAACGAGACACGCGCCGCACAGCCACATTGTTTTTCCTCGCATCACAGCCTCCGGGGAAATCGGCAGAAGAAGTTTAGTCCCGGCCGCGCTCGACCGGTAGATCGGCATAAGGGTCGCAAGCTGGACATAACCGGAATCGTTCGCTGCCCGTTGCCTTGCAATCAGGCCGAAACTCCGCACAATGCCGACTCGTTCAATGGACGCCACGCCGCGGAGAATCCTTCGCCGCCACTCGCGCGAAAGGCCGGCGTTCGAACGACGTTATACATCGAATTCGCGTCCGTTCCACGGCCGGTTGCTCGAAGTCACTAATTCACGAAGTTCTATCTCAGGAGACAAACGAAAATGATTCGCTCACCTTTCTTCCGCCTGACCCACGCGGGCCTGCTGGCAATCTCCATCGCCGCGGTCGGACTGAGCTGCAACAAGAGCCGCCGGGCCGGCGTCGCCCAGAAAACCGAATACCCGGAGACACGCCGGCAGGATCAGGTCGATACGATCCACGGCGCCGCAATCGCCGATCCTTATCGCTGGCTCGAGGATGACAACTCGGCGGAAACAAAGGACTGGGTCGAGCGCCAGAACAAGGTCACTTTCGGCTATCTCGAAAGCATTCCGGAGCGCAGGGAACTGCACGAGCGGCTCGAAAAAATCTGGAATTACGAACGATACGGCACGCCGATCAAGCGCGGCGATCGTTATTTCTTCTCGCGAAACGACGGTCTGCAAAACCAGAGCGTCATGTACGTCATGGAGGGCTTGAACGGCGAGCCCCGCGTTCTGCTCGACCCCAACAGGCTTTCCAGCGACGGGACCGTGGCCCTTTCCAATTTCGACGTCGATTACGACGGCAACAAAGTCGTTTATGGCCTCTCGGACGGCGGATCCGATTGGCGCACGTTTCACGTCAAAGACGTCGCCACTGGCGAAGATCTTGCCGACAAGATTCAATGGGTGAAATTCTCCGAGGCTGCATGGGCGCGTAATGGTCAGGGATTCTTCTACAGCCGATACGAAGAGCCGCAAAAAGGCGCCGAGCTTTCGGGCGCCAATTACTTTCAGAAACTCTACTTCCACGAGCTTGGCACTTCGCAGGCAGACGACAAGCTCGTTTATGAGCGGCCGGATCAGAAGGAATGGGGCTTCGGCGCCACCGTCAGCGACGACGGGGAATACCTTCTGATTTCGATCTGGCAGGGGACCGAGCGGAAGAACCGATTGTACTACAAGGTCCTCTCCGTCGAGGACTCGCCGGTGATCGAACTGCTCAATGACTTCGATGCCGAATACGAGTTCATCGACAACGACGGGCCGGTGCTCTGGATTCGCACCGACCTCAAAGCGCCTCGCGGCCGCGTCATCGCCATCGATTTGCGCAACCCGGCGCGCGAAAATTGGCGCGAAGTGATCGCCGAGCAGACCGACACGCTGCAAACAGTCTCACTGGTCAACAATACGCTTGTGGCGGGCTATCTCACCGATGCGCACAGCGCGATTCGTTTTTATGATTTTGATGGACGCATGACGAAGGAGCTGGAGCTTCCCGCGATCGGGTCCGCGGGCGGCTTCGGTGGACGACGGACGGATACCGAGGCGTTTTATCAATACTCGAATTTCAGCACGCCGTGGGCGGTCTATCGCTATGACTTCAGCCGTGGGGAAAGCGAAGTCTTTCGCAAGCCGAAGGTCGATTTCGATTCGGAGGCCTACGAGACGAAGCAGGTATTTTACAATAGCAAGGACGGCACGCGCATTCCCATGTTCATCTGCCACAAGAAGGGCATCAAGCTCGACGGCAACACGCCGACCTATTTATATGGCTACGGTGGCTTCAATGCATCCATGCCGCCGACGTTCAGCGTGCCGAACCTGGTATGGATGGAGCGCGGCGGCATCTATGCCCACGCGAATCTTCGGGGCGGCGGCGAGTACGGCAAACAGTGGCACGACGCCGGGCGCCTTCTGAACAAGCAAAATGTTTTTGACGATTTCATCGGCGCGGCGCAATGGCTGATCGACAACAATTACACAAAGAAGGAAAAACTCGCCATTGGCGGAACGAGCAACGGCGGGTTGCTCGTCGGCGCGTGCATGGTGCAGCGGCCGGACCTGTACGGCGCTTGCCTGCCGAACGTGGGCGTGCTGGACATGCTGCGTTTCCAGCTTTTCACCATCGGCTGGGCCTGGGCGAGCGATTACGGCAAGCTTGAGGATGCCGCGACATTTGAGAATCTGCGGAAGTATTCGCCGTACCACAACGTCAAGGCGGGCACATGTTATCCGCCGACGCTGGTTACTACGGGCGATCACGACGACCGCGTCGTGCCGGCGCACAGCTTCAAGTTCGCCGCCGCGTTGCAGGAGGCCCAATCGTGCGACAATCCGATCCTCATCCGAATCGAAACGCGCGCTGGGCATGGTGCGGGAAAATCGACGAAGGTGCAGATCGAAGAGGCGGCCGATCGGTGGGCGTTTGTTCTGAAGGCCTTCGGCGAGTGAGCCCACATTCAGCGTGCCTTTTATTTGGCACTATCGATGCCGTCATCCCGAGGAGCAGCAGCGACGAAGGATCCAGCCTTCCGGGGCGACAACTCGAA
Organism: Phycisphaerae bacterium; assembly: GCA_035557035.1. Classification (GTDB taxonomy): domain Bacteria; phylum Planctomycetota; class Phycisphaerae; order UBA1845; family UTPLA1; genus JADJRI01. The sequence goes on along the minus strand of DATMEE010000401.1, from coordinate 3,032 downwards.
ATTCAGGCAAGCACGCGCGTTCCAGCAAGATTCCTCGCTGCGCTCAGAATGACCGACTAGCGACTTTCGTCGGATTTCAGGTCGCCATGTCTTCCGGCAGACAACTTCAATCGAAAAACTCCCGGCATTGTCGCGCGCAGCCACTGGTCCAACGATGAATCCTGCATCGATCCCAGCTCGCCGGCATCCAGAAAGACGCCATTGCATTTGCCGCAATGTTCAAAGTAAAGCGGCGGCTGCCGTTCCACCATCAGCACGATCATTTTGACGCCGCAGCGGGGACACAGCACGGGCCCCGTCGCGTCCAGATTTTGAGGATTCCCCTTCGTTGGCTCCTCTCGCGGACCCGACGGGTCGCCGGCGCCTCGCAGCTTTTCCGCCTCGAGCGCATCGAGCCAGACTCCGCCACAACCGCGGCAGCGATCGAGCGTCACGGCGCCGACATCGACGGCGGCCATTTTTCCCGCACATTTCGGACAGTTCACGACACGTCCTCCAAATGGACAATTCGATGGCCCGGTTCCTATTGCAGCGAAACCGGGTCCACGTCGATCGTCACGTTCTTCACCTTCGCCCGAAAGACGCCTTCGTCCTTCAAAACTGCAACGGCCGAAACGAGTCCAGCCGCCGTCGGAAAATTCAACAGCACATCATAGCGATACTGGTCGCGGATGCGCTCGATCGGCGACGGGTGCGGATCGAACACGGTCGCTGCGATTTTGTGGCGGCCGAGCAGATAAGCGACGTCTTCCGCCATTTTCTTGGCGGCCGCCTTGACGCGACTGATGTGCCCGTCGGCGAGGATCACCCGCATCATCCGCGTGAACGGCGGCAGGTTCAGTTCGCGGCGACGTTGCAGTTCGAGCTTTGCAAACCCTTCGTAGTCGCCCTTGATGGCGTGGCGGATCGGCGCCGTGTCCGCGGCGAAAGTCTGCACGACGACGCTCCCGCCGGTCTCGGCGCGGCCGCTGCGGCCGGCGACCTGCAAGACGAGCTGGAAGGTTCGCTCCTCGCTGCGGAAGTCATCCATCGCCAGGGCCGTATCGGCGCTAATGACGCCGACGAAGGAAACAAACGGAAAATCGAGACCCTTGGCAACCATCTGCGTGCCGACGAGCACGTCGAACTCGCGCCGCTCGAAACCCCCAAGCACACGCGCGTAATCGGCGGCGCTGTGCATCGCATCTGAATCGATGCGGCGGACGCGTGCGTCGGTGAAGCGATTGGCGATTTCTTCCTCCACGCGCTCCGTGCCCAGTCCGAATTTCACCATCGTGCCGCCGCAGCCCAGGTTCTGGCATTTGGCGGGGACGATAAGCTTGGAATGACAATAGTGACAATGCCCCAGCTTCGTGCTCTGGTGAAACACGAGTCGCACAGAGCAATGCGGACAGCAGAGCACCGTCCGGCACTTCGCGCAGTGCAGGTAGCTCGCGTACCCGCGGCGGTTCAGCAGGATGACCGCCTGCTCCCCGCGCTGCAGCGTTTCGCGAAGCTGCTCCTCCATGGCTCGCGAGAGCATGTGGACCCCGCGACGGGCTCGGTGCTCCTCGGCCATATCGACCAGGTGCATCTTCGGCATCGCCAGGCCGCGCACCCGTCGGGGCATGCGAATGAGGTGATAGTGTTTGCGTCGCTGTACATTCGACCATGTTTCCAGCGAAGGGGTGGCCGAGCCGAGGACGACGGGAATCCCCTCGATATGTCCGCGCTTCACGGCGACGTCGCGCGTGTGATAGCGCGGCGAGGCCTGACTTTTGTAGCTCGGCTCGGCCTCTTCATCCACGATGATGACGCCGAGGGTCGGGCATGGAGCGAAGACAGCGCTGCGCGTGCCGATGACGACGGGAATGTCGCCCGAGGCCACGGCGCTCCAGGTTCGCGATCGCTGCACGTCCGACATGCCGCTGTGAATGGTGGCGACGCGCTCAAAGCGCCGGCTTAATCGCTCCACGGTCTGCGTCGTCAGGGCGATCTCCGGTACGAGCATGATCGCCTGGCGCCCCAGTTCCAGGGCCCGCCGGATGGCCGCGACGTACACCTCGGTCTTGCCGCTGCCGGTAACGCCGAACAGCACTTCAACGCTGAATTGCGCCGATTCGATGGCACTGTTGATCTGGGCAATCGCCCGCTTCTGATCGCCGTTCAGCTCGAAGTCCGGCTCCTTCACCAGACCCGATTGACCTGCCGGGCGGACTTGTTCTCGAACCTGCGTCAGTTGAACCAGCCCGCTTTTCTCCAGCGATTTGACGATCGCCTCGGTGCAATTCGCCTCGCGCAGGAGATCGTCGATGGGAATCGGTTTCTTCGAGCCGCGAAGCACGCGCAATACCGCCGCCTGCTTGGGTGTCGTGGGTTTGGAGGTGCGCTCGCCGCGAATTTCATCGGTCGAAACGGCGCTGACGTATCGAACTCGCTTCGTTCCGGCCTGCCGTTTGACGGCGGCCGGAATCATCAGATCGAGTGTGCGCCCGAGGTTGGCGGCGTAGTAGGTCGCGGTCCATTCCCCCAGCTCAATAAGGGCCTGACTGAGCAGCGGCTTTTCATCGATCACGGACAGAATGGGCTTCAGAGTCGAATCCCACGGCTCGTCGCTGACGCGAAGGCAGAAGGCCGGGACCGGCTTTCCCTTTCTGCCAAACGGCACGGTAACGCGCATTCCGGGCGCGATCGCTTCGACCATCTCGTCGGAAATGCGGTAGCTATAGGGAACTTCAGCCGGCTTAAGCAGTGCGACCGTGGCGACCGGCCCGGTTCGAGCGCGGACTTCTTCCAGAAATGATGGTGTGGCCCGCTCGGCGTGTGAAATCGGCATTCGCGCGGCTTCCGGATTAAAACGGTGTTCAGCGCGAATTATAGCTTAGGTTTGGTTTCCTGCGGTCATGCGCTGCTCGCTCCCGTCGCCGGATCGATCTTTTCGAGATCGTTCAATTCCTTCGCCCGTCCGCTCGCCCGTTTGTTCGCGATTAGATCTTCACGTTGAATGATATTAACTTCCACGTCATCGATGCGATCAATAATTCGGCGTGCAA
>DATMEE010000400.1:0-3915 GCA_035557035.1 Phycisphaerae bacterium | reverse complement strand
CAGCTCACTGACTTCCGTCAGCCGCGAGAGCGCCACCTCCGCCCAGCGAACGCTGTCGAGCTTGTTGTCGCCGTAGTTCCAACCGTCAACCGCAGCCGCGACAAAGTTGTCAAAATCCAGCGGCCCTTCGCCGCCGCCGAGATACACGCCGACCTGGGTGCGGTCGAGATCAAGCTTGCCCGCCAGCCCCGAGTCGTCCCACGCCATGCGCGCCGCCGCGAGGGCGAATTTCGCTTGGCGCGAAGCGTTCTGGTTCCGATCATAGTCTGGTCGCTCAAGAAACTTGCTGAGATCGAAATCCTTCACTTCGGACGAGAACTGCGTCGGAAATGTGCCGGCGTCGAAGATCGTTGTCTTCGCGATTCCGCTCTCGCCCTCAAGAAGCCGCTTCCACGCGGTCTCGATGTCGTGACCCAGCGGCGTGATCCAACCCATGCCTGTGACGACCACGCGCCGAATCATGACTGCCACCTCCGAAGGACCAGCGCCGCCGTCTGTCCGCCGGACAGCGATGATGCCATCGAGACTGCAACGCTCGACCGGCAATCGGCCGGATCGCCGCGGACGACGTTGAGGCCGCATTCAGGATCGACGTTGTCCGTGTTTAATGACGGGGGAATGACGCCGCGATGAAATGCCGTCGCAGTGACCGCCAGATCGATGGCCCCCGCGCCCGCGCCGTTGTTTCCGATCGCGCCTTTGGCGGCAAGGACCGGCACCTTGGCGGCGCGCTCGCCAAACACCGATCGAATCGCTGCCGCCTCGGATTGATCGTGCTCGCGCGTCCCCACGCCGGAGGCGTTAATGAGATCAACCTGGTCAGCCGTCACGCCGGCATCGGCCATCGCCTTTTTCATTGCGATTGAAAGTCCGCGGCCATCTGCCTGCGGCTTGTTCCAGCTTGCGGCGTTGGTCGAGGCCCCGAAACCGACGACTTCCGCGTAAATACGAGCGCCGCGCGCCTTCGCCCGTTCAATCTCTTCAAGAATCAGGAGACCGCCGCCCTCGCTGATGACCGATCCGCTGCGATCGCGATCAAAGGGCCGACAAGCTGCCCTCGGATTCTCGTTTGAATTCGTGACCAGCCTCTGAAGCAACTGCTGCCGCGCGAGGCCCATCGGATTGAGCTTGCTCTCAGCTCCGCCACAGATGCAAATATCCGCGGCGCCGCGCTCGATGGTGCGATACGCCTCTCCAACCGCGAGGTGCGAACTGGCCTCGCCGCAGGTGATCGTGTTCGAAGGCGCCTGACAATCGTGAACGATGGTGACGTGGCAGGCCAGCATGTTCGGCAAAAACTTGAGCAGCCAGAGCGGCGTCAGGTTCTGCATGCCCTCACTGCCCCATTTGCGAAGCGTGAACTCGCGCGAAGTTGAGCGTGACGAATCCTCGACCGCCGACGCCAGCGCCCCCGCCAGCTCGTTCAAGTCGGCGCAGATAAGGCCCGCGCCGATGTTCGCGCCGAAGCGCGTCGAATCGACGTTCAATTTGTCGGCCTCGCCGCGATCCACGATGCACTTGGTCTGCAAGCCCGCGTCCTTGACCGCGTGATATGCGGCGATCACCGCCAGCTCGATATCGCGAGCCATGACTTTCGTCGCTTTGCGATAGCCCTTCGGAACGCAGTCCTTCACCTCAGCCACGGCGATTTCGCCCGCGATCTGCGAAGGAAAGAACGACGGATCGAACGACTTGATCCGGTCGATCCCACACTTCTTCTCCACGAGGGCGTCAAAGGTATCGGAGATGCCGATCCCCAGGGGCGATATCACCCCAATGCCCGTGATGACGACTCTTTTTCTGCTCATGCTCGTGAAATCCCATCCGCGCGGGCGTTACGATGTCGTCCCGGCGGCGGAGGTTGAAACATTGTAATTCATCAACAGCGACTTGAAGTCCTCGGTGAAAACGAAGTTCTCCTCCGGAAATACCAGGCCGCTCATGTTGTTGTCGATGTGCGAGAAGACGATGTCGATCTCCGCCAGCGGCTCGCCGTTGACGCTCACGCGGCCCGTGGTCATGGCCGCTTCCGGCGTCACGTTTTCGATCTCGGCGTCGTATTGTAGCTGGTCGCCCGGCCGCACTTCCCGGCGAAAACGCGCCTGCTTGACCTTCGCGAGAATCACCTTTTCCTCAAAGCCGCGCGCCTCTCCAACCAGAATGCCGGCCGTTTGCGCCATTCCTTCCACGATCAGGCTCGCCGGCATGACCGGGTAGGCGGGGAAGTGATCGTGCAGATGCTCTTCCGCCAGAGTGACGTTCTTAATGGCCGTCGCTCGGACACCCGACTGAAAGTCCGTGAATTTATCGATCCAGATCCAGCGCACGCCGTTAAGCCGCCATCTTGGTCGAGAGGTAGTTGACGATGGTCTTGACGGTGAACAGATTGGACATCTGGTTCACGTCCGGGTCCTTCTCGAATTTGGTGAAATCCGCGTGCGGCATCGCCTTCTTGAGGGTATCCAGACCCTTCGGCGTCAGCCTTCCGCCTTCGACGTATTCGGGATTGCTCACCAAAGATTCCGGAAAAAGTTCGCCACGAGGAATCTTGATGCTGAACGTCTTCTCCAGCCGAAACACGATGTCGAGAAAGTCGATCGATTCGGCGCCAAGATCGCCGGTGAGCGTCGCCTCCTCGCTGATTTCATCGTCATCGACGCCCAGCGCATCGACCAGAACATCCTTCACTTTTTGATACACTTCCTCACGGGCCATCGCCATCGTTTCATGTCTCCCTGCGGACTTAGATCGTGTTCGTCAGTGCGGCAGCCATCTTCAATGCCGACGGGCCGCCCAGTAAATCAAACTTACGCTTCAGGTCTTCAACCAGCCGCTCGTCCGTGTCGGCCAGCAGCGGATTCCGATCCGCCAGGTTGTAATGCCGGAGCTTCAACCGCGCCTTGACGATCTCATCGCCCTCCGGCGAGCGACCGACTGTCTTGAATTCACTCGAATCATCCTCGATTCGGATCGCCTCGCAGGTCACCTTCAGCGAGCGGCCCGGCGAAACGAAGCTCTTGTAATTGACGTTCTTGGCTTCTTCCAGGACGACCATGCTTCTGGAGAAGTCCTGCGTCGCCCGTACGAGCCACGCGGACGCCTGCACCATTGCTTCGAGCATCAACACGCCGGGCATCACCGGAAATGTTGGGAAATGGTCCGCCAGATATTCCTCGGCCAGCGACAGCGATTTGCTCGCGACGATGCGCGTCGGAGGCTCAATGCTGACGATGCGATCCAGAAGTATGAACTTCATTCGTCCTGCGCTTTTCAATGGGCAGCCTGCGGCGCACCCATCGGTGGGCCGAACGGCGCACCCGCTTCAAAGACGAGAGTGCGATCGTCGCGGTTCTCTGCTCGAAGTTTGTACCGGAAAATCAGTCGATCTGCAAGACGAATACACGACATGACCGCCCCATACCGCTCCGCGCTTTACGGCAAACTTATTCTGCCTAATGACTTATGGAAACGCTCGGGCATAGGCTCGCGCGCGGGACGAAACCTTCCTAAGTTTCTTAAGGTGGCTCTGCGAGGTCTTCGATCGGCTGTTCGGGATAACAATCCATTCGCCAACTTTGGCCCCGAAGCACCCAGTAATTTGGGTAGGACGCGCTGATATCATTTTGCTTTGATAAGTAGATCGCCTCGGCATGTCCATCGACAAAAGTGACGTTGAAACGATTGCGCTTCGAGTGCCAGCCGGTCACCGCAAAAGTAGGCTCGTTCCACTTGGCGACTTCCGCAATGGTCTCTTCCAAAATCACCGTTTCAGATGCGCTTGGGACCCTCGTCTTTGGACGAAAGTACGGACCATAGAAATGGCCGTCGTATGGCGTTTGATTGAGAAAGTCGATGTGGTTGTTCAATCGATAGCTGGCCCCCGCCATATCGAACACGGTGAATTTTCCGCTGAGC
>DATMEE010000399.1:0-6661 GCA_035557035.1 Phycisphaerae bacterium | reverse complement strand
GGGCGGCCGACCACCAAGACCCGCGACGCGCGGCGGCACCATCCGGAATAAATGACCCAACAAGCTCGCGATTGCACGAGTCTGGAAAAAAAACAACGCGAGACACGCATTCTACATTCTAAATTCTACATTCTTCACTTTGATTGAACCCGCCGGCCCAGGACGGCATAGAAGAAGAAGGATTCCGGGTGCCATAGGAATGGACGCTGAAATCGAGCTGCTGGGATACGCACCGCCGGACAGACAGGGCTTCGTTTCGCGCGGCGACGATCCGGGGGCGATGCTCGCCTTTGGCGCCGCGCCCGCCATCATGGTGTTTTCCGCCTCGATTCTGGGCGGCATGCTTCTGGGGCTGCTTCTGATCATTCAATAACGATGTCCCATCTGAATTTCGCCATCATGTCGTGTTCGCTCGATCTTGGTTTTGCCGCAATTCTACTGTTCGGAATTCCGCGCCGGCGCACTCCCGCGAAACCGGCCGCTTTGATCGGCGCGTGGCGAATCATATTCGTCATTTTGGCCACCGCCGCGTTTTTCGCGCTCAAGATGTTTCCACTTCAAGCGCTCGGAGTGGGCATCTTCGGCCTTGTCTATTGTGCGTATGTCGATCTGGTGATCGTCGCGCCGTTGTTTGGCCTGAACATTCTGGTTGCGTCGAGCAAACGATCCTGGTTTGCTCGGTCTTGGCGCTTTACGGGCGCCGCGAAGGTCATGGCGGCGGTTGCATTGCTCGGCGCGCCGGTCGGCGCCTACGCCACATTCATCGAGCCGTTTCGACTTCAGACCGAGCGCGCCTCATGCAAGGTCGATCAGAAGCGCGCGGGGAGATCGCCGATCCGGGTCGGCGTATTGACGGACCTGCAAACCGGCCGAATCACCGATTACGAGCGCGGTGCGGTTGATCGATTGATGGCTGAAAAGCCCGATCTGATCCTCATCCCGGGTGACATCTTTCAGACACAGGGATGGACCTTCGACGAAGTGTGGGACGACTTCCACGCGCTGTTTGCGCGGCTTCATGCCCCGGCCGGCGTTTTTTGCGTGCAGGGCGACGTCGACAGTCCGTCGACGCTTCGACGTCTGTTTGAGGGCACCGACGTCCGATTTCTTTTCAATGAGCATGTGCAAATCACGCACTTTGATCGGCGCATCACCGTCGGCGGATCGCAACTGCACTGGGCCGTGACGGGCGTCGAGAAGCTGGTGGCCGACATGGAAGCCCTGAGCGGCGAGGACGACATTCGCATTCTGGTGAGCCATCGGCCCGACGTGGTTCGCGTTTTGGGGCCGCACTCGCGCATCGACCTCGTCGTCGCGGGCCACACGCACGGCGGGCAGGTGGTGATTCCATTTTTCGGGCCGCCGATCACATTGACGACGGTGCCTCGAAAGGTGGCAGCCGGCGGGTTGCACGAATTTGAGGGAAACTCAATCTATGTGAGCCGCGGCGTGGGCGTCGAGCGGACGCAGGCGCCGCGGATTCGGTTTTTTTGCCCGCCGGAGATTTCGATCATTACGATCGAATGATTCCGCAACGCTTCCTAATCGTCGCCGCAAGTCCGACACCGTGATCGCCCGACAGGGCGCACGACGGTTGCCAGAGGTGAATGAGGCGAAGCCGAGTGAACCTCTGGGTATCCGTTTTACCTCATCTCCGCTCGGTAGAGCGGACGAGTTTCGCGCGCCCTACCGGGCGAGGGAATTCCGGGGGGAATCTAACCAGAGGTTCACTTCGTTCACCTCTGGCAACCGTCGTGCGCCCTATCGGGCGTTCTGGGACGCCGCGCCAAACTTGCGTCAAATAAATCGCACGCAATGCACGGGTGGCAAATGTTGTGATACGCAGCGCCAAGCGTCGCCCTGGTTTTCCGATACGAACAGCGAGCCCGTGGTAGTGCCAAATGACAGGCGCTGGCCGGCGCGGTCGATGTCCAGGGCGTGGCGATAGGCGATGTCGTAGGCGTGCTCCTGCGGGAGCCCTTCGCCCAAGACGTCAAAACTGCGGCCGCCGTCGCGCGTGCGGGTCACTACGAGCTTCCCATCGACCGGGATGCGCTTTTCGTCCTTGATCGCGGGCACGAACCAGGCCGTGTCTCCGTTGTCCGGATGAACCGCGCAGGCAAACCCGAAGCCCGACACGGCCGGCTCCTTGATTTCGTACCACGATTTGCAACCATCCGTCGAACGGAAGATGCCGTTGTGATGCTGCGCCCAGAGTGAATCGGGATGATTCTTCGAGGCGACGACGATATGCGGGTCCTGGATTGCCGGGTTGTTCGCCTGCTCGGGCGGCATGTAGGCCGCGGACATGCCATCGGCACGGCAAGCCCACGAACCGCCGCCGTTGAGTGTTTCCCACACGCCGCCGCAGGAGACGCCGGCGATGATGCGGCGGGGATTTCGCGGATCGACAATGATCGAATGGATGCCCGGATGATCGTACCCTCCGCCGAACCACTGCTTGCGCGCCGGCTCGTTCCACAGGGGCTCGTTGATCGACCAGGTCGCGCCGCGGTCGTCGGAGCGAAACAGGCCGCCGGGAATGGTGCCGCACCACAGCAGGCCCGGCTGATCCCTGCCGCCGGGCGACAAGGCCCAGATCAGCTCCAGTTGCCACGGTATGGCGGTGCCGCGCATCGGGCACAAATCGGGCGACTGGCCGCCGGGAGGCTCGGGATACTCGGGAACGCCGATCTCCTCCCATGTCGCGCCCCGGTCCATCGAGCGGTGCATCTTGCCGCCGAAATGCCCGAGCGACAGCGCCGCGTACAGCGCCCCATCGCGCGGATCGTGCATGGCCAGCACGACGTTGTCCCCCAGAAACGCCGTTCGGACAATTCGCCAACGCCCCTCGGCGCCGCCGGCACCACGCTCGATCAGGAACAGTCCCTTCCGCGTCGCCACGCAAATCATGTCGCTCATCTCAAACTCCGCCGCGCCTTTTCAACCGCCCGAGAGCGCCTGCATGACGCAGACCTCGCTCGACTCGGTCACCGCATCGCTCATCCCTGCGCGGTCTCGAATCGGCCGCCCGTCGACAAAAATCACCATGTGCTTCCGAACTTCGCCTCTTTCATCGAGAATGTATGGCCGCGCCTTTGGATTGCGCGCGAACACCGCATCGAGCACGGCTCTCACCGTGTCCCCGCCCACTGCGCAGGGCGGACACTCAATGTGCCGCTGGATGTTCTGCGTAAAGCTGACGCGGGCCATTGTGGCACCAAAGACATCATGTTAAGCGCGCGTGCCTGCAACAAAAAGTTAAGCGGCGCCAGAAGCTTTCGCAGTTCTTGAATGCCGACGAATTGTCGGGATTGGTTGCGATCCCGACGCAGGAGTGAGGCGGACCGATCGAACAGGTTCGGCGCGCATTGCTCGCCTCCCGAGTGCTTCGGACTAGAAATGGCGCGCCACCATTGCCGAATGCACCCGATCAAGGCTGCGGCGTTGCGTCGATCGAAACGGACAATCTGGTTTCAGCCCGGCCGTCGGCGAAGCCTCGGATGTCGTTCGTGCGGCGGATTTTGGTGACCGTGATGGTGAGGTCCTCGCCCTGGCCGAAGCCGGCGTCGGCGATGCGGCGGCTGCTGATTTCGAGGCGTCCCTCGTCGGTGGCGGGGCCGAGAGAGAGCGAGAGATTGTCGCCGAGCAAGCGCTGCGAGATATCAACTTCGACGTCGAGATCCTCATCGGCGCCCTGCCACTCGATGGTGAACCCCGAGAGCGACGCATCTCCTCCTTCACCCGGACTGGTGATCTCAAAAGCTTGCGGCTCGGGGACGTCCGTCACGTCCGTCCCGCGCCGCGGGTCGGTGACCTCGATCATGTAAACGTCGGACGCATCAACGGTCGCGTCAAAATCGCGGCGGTCGCCCACCAGGTCCTCCCCGTTGACTTCGATCGTCTGCCCGTCTTCGAGACGCACCCCGGCGAAACCCCGCGTGATGTCGGCCTCGACCCGAGCGGTACTGTCCTCGGCATTGCGCGAAATGATAAAATCGGCATCAGCGTCGCTTAGCGGCGAGCCCGTCACCGGGTTGACGCGAACCTGGCAAATCTGTCCGGAGCAAAAGACGGCGACGCACGCCAGCAGCGAAAAGCGCTTAATCATTCAACAAACTCCACGCGCGAGGAGAATCAGAAAGGAAAACACAAAGCATATATCGTCATGGCGGCGCGATGGTGATGGTGTACTCGACCGAATCGCTGCTCTGCGGTTCATCATCATCCGTGACCGTAACCGTAAACGTGAACACCCCTTCTTCCGATGGAACGCCGGAAATTTCACCCGTGTCCTGATCGTCAGGCAGCGAAAGGCCGGGGGGCAGAGCGCCGTCGGTGATCGAGAAGCTGTACGGCGGCAGCCCGTCGATGGCTTCGACTTCGCCGTCATACGGAATGTTCACGCGACCCTGCGGCAATGATTCGGTCGTGATATCGACCGCGCGCGGCTTGATGAGCAGCGTCGAAGTCCGCGTCTCCGACTGACCCGGCGTGCCGCTGTCGGTGACCGTCGCCTCGACCGTTCTTCCGGATTGGGCTTCGATCGGCGTGCCGGAAATCTCGCCGGTGTCCGGATCGAAATCGAGCCCCGCGGGCAAACCAACCACGTCAAACGCATAAGGCGGCACGCCGCCCGACGCCCCGACGGACTCCTCGTAAGGCTCGTCCTGCCTGGCCGTCTCCAATGAGAAGCTCACGACGAGCTTCGGATGAATCGTGAATGAAAAAGTTCGCTGCCCCGCCCCTTCGAACGGCCGATCGACCTGAACGGTGATCTGAAAGTTGCCTGATTGGGCCGGCTCTCCGGCAATCGTCGAGCCGTCGAGCGCGAGACCGTCTGGCAGATCACCGCTGGAAATGGTCCAGATTCCGTCGGTGCTGCCTTCGGCGGACAGTTGCACTTCATAGTCCGCGTCGACGGCGCCATCTGGAAGGATCGAAGGATCGATATCCAGCGAGTTGGTTTCGCAGGTCACGCCGGTCAGCGCGACGACGGCGAGTGTCAACGATACGACCCGAAAATGGGGAAATCGCAGCTTCATCGACGCGCTCCAGACAAGGGCGAGGAAGGAATGATCCTGCCATACATGCATCGGCAGGATGGGTGGGAAAGTTTCTCTCCGGTATATAGACAAGTCCCAAGCGCTTGTCAACGTGAGGCTTGCGCCGATTTCGACTCAGTCGCCCAATTTTGATTTGAACATTTTCCGGCGGCGGGTCATACTTCCCTCATAATATAAGGAGTTGCGGCTCTTGGTTTCCCTCCAGGCGCGAACGTCTGCGGAAAACGCCGTGCCGCATTTTGTCGGAGTGCTAACACAGGCAGCGTAATCGGACACGCTGCAAAAGGTCCGCGGGCTGCCCCCCACCCAAGTGCCGACGCAGAAACTAAAGGCCGATCTTCCCACCCAGGCATTTCGACCTCCTCTCGTCTCTCCTTCGGTAGGGCTATTCCCGCACAATCAGGTCAGGCGTCGGACGACCGCGGTCGTGCCACGCAAACGAAGGAGACTCTCTCATGTCGTATGAAGACAAAAACATCACGTGCGCGGACTGCGGCGCGGAATTCGTCCACTCGGGCGAAGATCAGCAACGCTACGCCGAACGCGGCTTCACCAACGAGCCGAAGCGCTGTCGCGACTGTCGCGATAAGCGCAAGGCGGGCGGCGGTGGTGGAGGCGGCGCCGGCGGTGGCGGCGGAGGCGGCGGTCGCTCGTTCTCGCGCACCGGCGGTGGCGGCGGCGGCGGCTATGGTGGCGGAGGCGGCGGCAGCCGCGGCGGTTACGGAGGCGGCGGCGGAGGCGGAAGCCGCGGCGGCTATGGCGGTGGCGGGGGTGGCGGCGGCATGGGCGCTCCCAAGCAGATGTTCGAAGCCGTCTGCGCCGAGTGCGGCGCGCAAACCACCGTGCCCTTCAAGCCCGCCCAGGGCCGGCCGGTCTATTGCCGGGACTGCTTCCGCGCTCACAAGGGTGACTGAGAAGGGTTCGCAAGACAAGTCAAAGCCCCGGAGTCGCATCGGCTCCGGGGCTTTTTTCATTCGTTTCGCTCCGGTGACACCAAGTCGTCATACGTCTCGCGCCGGCGGATGACCTTGAACGAGTCCCCCTCCACCAGGACTTCGGGCGGGCTGGGGCGCGAGTTGTAGTGGCTCGCCATCACGAAGCCATAGGCCCCTGCGCTGAAGATCGCCACCAGATCGTCGCGCTTCATCGGCGGGAGCATCCGATCCTTCGCAAGAAAATCGCCGCTCTCGCACACCGGGCCGACCACGTCCATCGGCAATAACCCGGGCATAGTCTGTCCCTCGCCGCGCTTTTCGGGCACGAATTCGCGGCGAGGGTTGACGGGCCACACGAAATGATACGCCTCATAGAGGGCGGGCCGAATCAGATCATTCATGCCTGCGTCGAGAATCAGAAAGTCGCGCTCGCCCGATTTTTTCAGGTAGAGAACCTTGGAAACGAGAATGCCGGCGTTCGCGGCGATGGAGCGGCCCGGCTCCAGAATGATCTGCAATCCGCGGTTTTTCAGAAGCGGAACGATGGCATCGGCGTAGGCGGCGGCCGGCGGCGCCTCTTCGGTGCGATAGTGCGCCCCGAATCCGCCGCCGATGTCGAGCATTTCGATGGCGAAGCCCGCCGCGCGAAGTTCGTCGATC
>DATMEE010000398.1:0-10064 GCA_035557035.1 Phycisphaerae bacterium | reverse complement strand
CTTGCCCAGCACGGGCGAACTTGACGCCGCGAGTGTCCATGCAAGCACGCAGGTGAGGTGCGGGAAATATCGAAAGAGTCGTGATTTCATGAATGAGTCCTTTGAAGAGCCAACCTCGCGCATGTTTTGCGCAACGGGCTCGGCAGGCATAACTCTCATTTGACCGTGTTTCGCCTCCGAGTATGATGCCGCGGTCATGGAAGATTGTATTCGATATCGGCCGTTTCGCCGCATCGGGGCCGCTTCACCCTTTTCGCTGTTTCTGGCCTGCGCCATGGCAATGACCGGCGCGCTTCCGGCTGGCTGCGCGAAACCTGTGCGGCCCGAAGCAGCCACGGCGGCCGAGGTCGATTCCGATGAGGACCTCGATCATCTCTGGAGCACGGCGCTGGACGTGCTTCAGAAGGTGGACTTCCTTCCCGATCGGCAGGATCGGGCGACGGGCGTCATCACCTGTTTTCCGACGACGAGCATGCAGTGGCACGAACCCTGGCGACAGGATGTTGTCACGGGTTACGACCTGCTTGAATCATCGATGCACACGCTTCAGCGCCGGGCGACGGTGCGTTTCGTCAAAGGCGAAAGGTGGACCGTCGAAATGCAGATCGACATTTACCGATTGAGCCGGGCGGAGACGCAGATCACCACTGCCTCATCCGTCCTGCACGGTTTCTCCAGCCGATTGCCCACCGCCGAGGGAACCGGGCTCGTGGCCGGCGAAAACTGGGTGCTGCTTGGCCGCGACGGTGAGCTGGAACAGCGACTGCTCAATCGTATCCTGATCCAAACGGGCGCGTCCCTTTGACACGGCAGGAGACCTGTCTCCTCGTTTTGGCTGGATAAGGCCCGAATCTTCTGCTCGGCCCGCCGGACGCCGCCTTCTTTCCCTGAACTCAAAAGGTCGACGTTGAATGCGGCCGGAATTGCTTCTACGCTATTGCGGATGAAAAGCCGGGACAAAATCACGCTCTCCACGTTGATGGCCCGGAAGCGGCAGGGGCGGAAGATCACCATGCTCACCGCCTACGATTATCCCACTGCGCAGATTCTGGAGCAGGCGGACATCGATTGCATCCTGGTGGGGGATTCGGCGGCCCAAGTCGTGCTCGGCCACGATTCGACACTTCCGATGAAAATGGACTTCATGATCGCCATCGCCGCCGCGGTGCGCCGCGGCGCGCCGGCCGCTCTGCTCGTAGGCGACATGCCCTACCTTTCTTTCAACGTCAACGCGGAAGAATCGATTCGCAACGCCGGCCGGTTCATGGCCGAGGCCGGCTGCGACTGCGTGAAGATTGAGGGCGACCGGCGCATCGCCGACACGGTCCGGCAAATGTCGGCGGCCACGATTCCGGTGATGGTTCACATGGGCCTCCGCCCCCAGGCCGTTCATCAATTCGGGGGCTATCGGGCGCAGGCGCGCGACGCACTCTCGGCACAGCGGCTCATTGACGACGCGAAGATCATCGAGGATGCCGGCGCATCGGCACTGCTGCTGGAGGCAGTTCCGCCCGAGCCGGCGAAGATCATCGCTGAATCGACACGGCTTCCAGTGATCGGCTGCGGGGCAGGGCCGTATTGCGATGGGCACGTCGTCGTGTTTCACGACATGATCGGCCTGACGGATACGCCGTTGCCGCGCTTCGTGAAGAAGTATGCGTCCGCGCGCGATTACCTCCGTGCCGCGGTGGAGGAATATGTGAAGGACATCGCCGCCGGGCAATATCCCGCCGCCGAGCATTGCTATCAGATGGAGTCGGGAGAAGCGACGAAGCTCTCACCTCCGGGCATGAAGGGCGGTGAGGCAGTTGGGTCCTAAGCGCGGGTCGTGGCAGGGATATAAGGGATAATGGGAGTACGCGTCCATGAAACGCAGGCGTCAGTCCGGATTCACGCTCATTGAGCTATTGGTGGTCATCGCGATCATCGCTCTGCTCATCGCAATTCTTCTGCCCGCGCTTTCAAAGGCGAGGGAGGAAGGCAAGCGCCTGGTCTGCATGAATAATCTAAAGGAGATCGGCGTTGCGATGCTGATCTATCGGGAGACCAGCGACAATCTGCCATGGACCTACGTTCACAACGTACTGCCGGACGGCACGATCGAATTCTATCCGGGAATCACTTTCTACAGCAGTTATACATGGGCGGGCATGAAGGCGACCCTTCCGTGGCCGGGGGAGGAGTCGGGGGACTGGGTCAGGGTGCCAGCCGAGTTGCGGGCGTTTAACAAGATCGTCGATCCGGGAGTTCAGGGCAATCAGCCGGTGAAGATCGTGCAGTGCCCCGGGGACCGGTCAGCGGTGGCGCCTGTCATGGGACAGGGGCAGCCCGATGTGCAGACCGAACAATCCCGCAGCAGCTGGCAGGCGTACGGGAACAGTTACAGCATAAACTGGCTGTTCCTGAACCATGAGCCTGACGTGAGTAACTTTAATGCCGAGGACCTGTTCAGGGTCGGGAAGCAGATATGCAAAGAAGTTATCGGGGGATCTGCATCGGAATTCGCCATCATACTGGAGAACCAGCTAAGCCAGCTTCTGATAGAGGCCGAGCCGACGGGTGGCGGACGTCTTGGCGAGGGCTGGCATCGGCGCTTCTCGAACCATACCATGCTCTTTATGGATGGTCACGTGCAGAGTCGTCATTTCGACACCCGCTTTCCGGGAGGCGCGGGCTGGCGAGTTTATCGTGAACACGGCCACGCGGATCACTGACCTACCTCGATTGACCACGATCCGGCGGCAACGGGCTTTGGTTCATGCAAGGAAATGACGCAAAGAAGATCATTGCGGCGTTGGTTCTGTTCGGCGTCGCCGCGGGACTTTACTGGTACCTGAGTGCGGATGATTCCAGCGACGCGGGAGGCGATATTCGATCTCACTGGCACTGCAGCGCGTGCAGGAAAACTTTCGAGCTCGCCGCCAGGGAGCTGAAAGACTCCGTCACCACTCAGGAACGTGACGTGAACGAGGTGAAACAGGAGGGCCCCCAGATGCGCGGCCGCGGCGCTCAGCGCACGTTCAGCGTCGCGAAGTGTCCGCATTGCGGCCAGTGGACCGGCGATGCGGCGCGCGAGTGTCCGGGCTGCGGCGAAGTCTTTCCGTCCAAAACCCGGCGCGGTGTCGCGGCGATCTGCCCAAAGTGTCACTGGGATTCTCGCACCGGTCGAAAGGCCGAGGGCGATCGGTTGACCGAGGGTCTCGATCCCGCGCCCTGATAAGAAGATGACGGATGCGGCGCTGTCGCGCTTCGTGAAGAAGTATGCGTCCGGGCGCGATTACCTCCGTGCTGCGGTCGAGGAATACGTAAAGGACATCGCCGCCGGGCAGTATCCGGCCGCCGAGCATTGCTATCAGATGGAGGCCGGCGACGCCCAGAAGCTGATCCCGAACCCGCAGAGTTTGGCAGGGAAGGCATCGTAAGATCGCCCGGCCCGCGCCGCCTTTAGTGGATAGGGGAGCCGCGAGTTTTACGACCATCCTTTGAGGAATGATGCCATGAATCAGAAACATAAACGTGCCTTCACGCTGATCGAACTGCTTGTGGTGATCGCGATCATCGCGCTTTTGATATCCATCCTGCTCCCCGCGCTGTCAAAAGCGAGGGAGGAAGGCAAGCGCCTGGTCTGCATGAACAACATGAAGGAAATCGGCGTCGCGATGTTCCTTTATCGCGAAACCAGCGACAATCTACCGTGGACCTACGTTCACGACGTCGAACCCGACGGCACGCTGGAGTACTATCCCGGCACGGGCATCCTTAGCAGCTATTCCTGGGGCGGCATGAAGGCGCCCTTGCCGTGGCCGGGGGACGAGAATGGGGATTGGGCGCTGATCCCCGCCGAATTACGGCCGTTCAACAAGATTCTTGCGCCGGGCGTTCAGGGCAATCAGCCGGTGAAGATCATGCAGTGTCCTGGCGATCGGTCCGCCGTATCGCCCACGGTCGGGCAAGGCCAGCCCGATCTTGGCATCGAACAAAGCCGGAGCAGTTGGCAGGCATTCGGAAACAGCTACAGCATCAACTGGGCCTTCACGGATCACGAGCCCAATTTCAATTTCACCATTGAGAACTTGCTCATGGCCGGCAAGCAGATCTGTGCGGAAGTCGTCGGCGGTTCAGCCGCGGAATTCGCCATCATGTGGGAGAACCAGGTCGATCAACTTTTTGTTGATGCCGAACCCACCGGCGGCGGCCGGCTTGGCGACGGCTGGCACCGCCGCTTCTCAAACCACACGTTCTTATACCTCGATGGCCACGTTCAGCATCGAAATTACGACACCCGCTTTCCGTCAGGCCCGGGCTGGCGTATCTTCAAGGAACACGGTCACGAGGACCACTAGCGGCCGACGTGTTGGGGTCCATTACCCGAGTGTCACGCTCATGATGTTCATGCAGAGGAGCGAAAGCAAGAAGGTCATTCTGGCCGTGGTGTTGTTTGCGCTCGCCGGCGGCCTTTACTTTTTTTTGAGTTCAGGCGAATCGTCCGGCGGCGGCGCCGAGACCCGGTCGGAATGGTATTGCACGGCCTGCAAGAAGCCGTTCTCGACGACATTTGCACAGAGTCAGGATTTGGTCCGCACCCAGGAGCGCGCGATCGAAAACGGGGCCGATCAGAGTAAGAATGTCCCGCGCATGCGCGGCCGGGGCCCCAGTCGAATGTTCACCGTGGCGAAATGCCCCGAGTGCGGCCAGTGGACCGGCGAAGCGGCGCGGAAGTGCCCGGACTGCGGCGAGGTATTTCCGTCAAAGACGAAGCTCGGCGCGCCAGCGATCTGTCCAAAGTGTCATTGGGATTCACACACGGGTCGAAAAGCCGAGGGTGATCGACTGACCGAAGGGCTGGATCCGACACCGTAACGGCGTGAAGATCATCCCGCAAAGTGGATGGGCCGTCATTCTCCTCCCGGCGCGCCGGGAGAAGAATCTGGCGTCGGAAGCGCGTGTGCCGAAAATTGTGCGTAGCGCGCGCTCGGTAGGATCCTTCCTCGCTGCTGCTCGTCAGGATGACACCTATCCGCGATTTCCTATAGAATCCGCGCATGGAAACCGCGTGGATACGTAATTTCTCCATCATCGCCCACATCGATCACGGCAAAAGCACGCTGGCCGACCGGCTGTTGCTTCGCTGCGGGGCCATTGCGCAGCGCGACTTTCGCGATCAGATTCTCGACGACATGGACCTTGAGCGCGAGATGGGCATCACCATCAAGGCCAACCGGTGCACGCTCGATTACCAGTACCCCGGCTCCGGTCCGAAGATCAAAAAAGCCCTGCCGGCCGCGAATTATCTGCTCAATCTCATCGACACGCCCGGCCACGTCGATTTTCACTACGAAGTGAGCCGCGCCCTGGCGGCCTGCGAGGGCGTGTTGCTGCTCGTCGACGCGGCGCAGGGCATCCAGGCCCAGACGCTGGCCAACGCCTACAAGGCCATCGATGCAAATCTTCAGATCATTCCCGTCATCAACAAGATCGATTTGCCGGCGGCGCGGCCGGAGGACATCGCGCTAGAGTTGGAGCAGGTGCTGACGCTTCCGGCGGATGAGGCGGTTTTCGCGTCAGCAAAGACCGGGGTGGGGGTGGAAGAGATATTACAGGCCATCGTCGAACGAATTCCGCCGCCGACGGGCGATGCCGGCGCCCCGTTGAAGGCGCTCATTTACGATGCGAAGGTCGATCCGCACCGCGGCGTGGTATGCCATGTGCGTGTCATGGACGGCGTGCTGCGCAGGGGCGACCGGATCAAGCTGATGGCCGCCGAGCGCGCCCATCAGGTCACGGACATTGGGGTGTTTCGGCCGAAAATGACCAGCCTTGCGGAGCTGTTGCCCGGTCAGGTCGGCTACGTCTTCGCGGGCCTCAAGACGATCCACGACGTTCATATCGGCGACACGATCACGCACGACGCGCGGCCTTGCGATCAGGCATTGCCGGGCTATCAGGCGCCGTTGCAGATGGTGTTCTGCGATTTTTATCCGGGGCCGGGAACGACGAGCCCGGAACTGCGCGAGGCGATGGAGCAGCTCTGGCTCAACGATTCGAGCTTCAACTTCACGCCGGTCGCCAGCGCAGCTCTGGGCACGGGATTTCGATGCGGGTTTCTGGGCCTGCTGCACATGAAGATCATCCAGGAGCGGCTGGAGCGCGAGAGCGAGGTCGACGTGGTGCAGACGGCGCCGACGGTCGGTTTCGAGATTCTGCTGCGTGGCGGGAAAATTCAGCTCATCGAGTCGCCGGCGGATTTGCCTGGCATGGACAAGGTGGAGGAGATTCGCGAGCCATATGTCAAATCCGAGATCATCACGCCGGCCCGCTACATTGGCAACGTGATGACGCTCAGTGAAGAGCGGCGGGGAATTTACAAGCGGACGGAATACCTGTCGCCCGACCGAGCGTTGCTGATCTACGAGTTTCCGCTGTCAGAGGTGATTTACGATTACTTTGACCGGCTCAAGAGCGTCACCAGCGGCTATGCCACGATGGACTACGAGATGATCGGCTTCCGGCCCGACACGCTGGTAAAGCTCGATATTCTGGTCAACGGAACGGTGGTCGACGCGCTGAGCGTGATCGTGCATCGCACGCGGGCCGAATTTCGCGGGCGGCGGATGCTCACGCGGCTGCGCAAGGAAATCGACCGGCATCTATTTGAAGTGCCGCTGCAGGCGGCCATCGGCGGAAAGATCATCGCCCGCGAGACAATCAAGGCGCTGCGCAAGGACGTGACGGCGAAGTGCTACGGCGGCGACGTGTCGCGCAAGCGCAAGCTGCTGGAGAAGCAGAAGGCGGGCAAGAAGCGGATGAAGCAGGTGGCGAACGTGTCGATTCCGCAGTCGGCGTTCATGGCGGTGCTGGATTCGTCGGAGGAGTGAGGGGAATTTGGCGATCTAGCGATTGAAAAAACCTATTTGCTTTCCTTCTGCCCTGCGTCCTTCACCGCGTTCAGCTCCGCACGCAACGCCGCCAACTCATCCACGTCCTTGGCGTGCTCCGACTCGGCTTCGGCCTCGATCATTGCGTCGATCTCTTCATCGGTGACGATTTCTGCCGGAGTCTCGGCGGTGTCGCTCATGGCCGCCGACTCGATGGTTTCGAGGAACATCGTGGTGCGCTCCTCCATGGTCTGGGCCTGCACCAGCGCTTTTTCCCATTCCATCTGCGTCTTGACCAGATCGGTCTCGCCGAACATGCGGCTGATTTCGCGGGCCATGGTGCCCATGGCCTGGGCGAAATCCGACGAGGCCTCGGCCTGGCGCTTGATGATCAGAGCGTTCTTTACGGCCAGGAGCTGGCGCTCCAGCATTTTTTTCACGGCGGCCGTTTTCTTGAGCGAGCTGCGGATGAAGTTGTACTGATTCTTGTCGCCGATTTCCTTGGCGCGGCGGGCGTTGCGGATGAACTCGTTGGTGAACTTGTTCTGCTCGGAGATCGATTTCTCGATGCGGCGGATTCCCTGGCGGATCTTGATGTCGCGCTCGATGCGGCGTTCTTCGGATGACTTGAATAAGCTCATATCGGCGCGTCCTTTGGATTTGAACCAATAGCGATTAGCGAATTATAAATAGCCAATTGGCGGGCTCGCTCCCCGTTCCGCTATTCGCCATTTGAAATTCGCTATTTCCTCAATATTCCTCTGGTATCACCAACCAGCAAATCAGATAGACCAATATACCCGGAAACGCCGCCGAGAGGATCGAAATCACGACATAGAGCACGCGCAGGAGGGTGGGGTCAATATTGAAGTGTTCGGCCAGCCCTCCCACCACGCCGCCGATCATGCGGTTGTGCCGCGAGCGGCGAAGGGGTCGTTTTCGGTTCATGAATTACTCCTCCGCCAAGGCGCGACGGCGTTCGGTAGGGGGCTCTTCTCGGCCCGTCTTAGCCTCGTCAGCGGGCGAATCAACGACGCGGTCAGTATCGACTGGGTCGGCCTCCGCTTCGGCGATGGCCTTGTTCGATTGGAATGCGTTGAGGGCGACAGGATCGGGCGCATCCAGCGCCGGATTGGCGCCCTCGCCAACGTCTTTTCCTGAAAGTTCAGGTGGAGCGTCATTCTCAAAATCGGCCGCGCCCTCCTTTGCGCGGGCTCGTGAATCCTCGCCCGCCGCGGCGGTCCATTCAAAGGACCGCTGCATCTCGTTTTCAATCGAGACGCGCCGCTCCTGATTGATGATTGGGGGCGCGGCGACAAAAGATTTTAACGCGACCGGCGCGATGGGAGCGGGGGGGAGCGGCCGTGCATACGGTGCCTGCTCGGCGATGTAGGAGACAAGCCTGTTTCCGCAACGCCCGCAGAATCGGGCGGTGACGTTCAAGACCGGCGTTGAGCAGCGGGGGCAGAGGGTGGGGATTTCACGGTCGTAGGATTTCTCGTCAAGCAGGAACGAGTGCAACTCGTATGCCAGGCGCGTACTTTCCGGCGTGTTCGCGATGACGATTCGGGCGCGGGTGCCGCTGCGGCGGCGCTTGGTCTCGACGTCGACTCGGGGGGGTGTGGGAACGTCGAACATTGACGCCCAAAAGCCGCCGGACGGCTCCTTCTCGGTCGGCAGCGACGATTCGATGCGGATGCCCTCGAGATACCACGGCTTGCTCAGCCGATAGGAACGGCGGGCGACGAACTGAATGATGGCCGTCTCGACGTCCTCCTTGGGGCGATGGATGAAGATTTCGAGCATGGGCGTGTCTCAGAAGCGACTATCAGAGCCGCGACCGTAAGGGAGCGGTCGGCGCCTGAATATCTCGCACGCATGATTTTAGAAAGCCTCGCTCGAATAAAGTCACCGAATCGGCGATTCGCACGCGATTGGAGCCGACCGCTCCCTTACGGTCGCGGCTCTGTTTTACCCCTCCGCCGCCTTGTGCCGCTCGCGCACCCGGCGATCCGCTTCCTCGAACGCCTGATGCGTATCTTTCACCAGGCCCGTGTCCATTTGCTCCCAGATGTCCAGCACCTGCTGGGTGCCGGGCGTCAACATGCTCTCGCCTTCCTCCAGGCCGGAGCGCAGCATGTCGTCAAGCCGCTCCTGGTACATCTCCGACGTGATGTTGTCGTTCTCGATCATCTTCTCCAGCGAGACGAGGTCCTTCTCGCTGATGAGGCCGAGCTTGCTGCCGCGGGCCCGGGCCCGCTCGGCGTTTTCGCGCAGCATGCGCATACGCGTGACCGTCACGGCTTCCTTGCTGCGGATGTTGAGCTGGCGCGAGGCCATGAGCTGCTCGGTGGTCTTGAGGTCGAACTCCTGAGCCAGCATGCGGCGCACTTCGGGGGAGCGCTCGTCGCGCCCGCGCTCGAAGACCTCCTGCTTCTGGCCGGCCAGCGTCGTCACCCGCTTGACGAGCTGATCGCGCTCGCGCTGCAGGAGCAGTTCCTGCCGGCGCAGTTCGCTTCGCGTCATCTGCGAAAGCGACTTGTTGGATTTGGTCAGCCAGTCAAAGAGGCCCATGCATCACCAATTAAGAATAGCGAATGACGAATAGCGAAAAAAGCTGAGCGTCGCCTCTTTTTCGCTATTTATCATTCGCTATTCGCTATTATTTCTACCCTTCCGCCTGCGCATCCCCGCGCGTCTTTTCCTTCGCCGGCGGGGACTTCAGCGGGGCCTTCGCCACCCCCTCCGTCCTGACCTGTGCCGCCTCTTCGGCATCGCCCATCAGCTCCTTCATGATATCCGCCTCGTCGTCCGACATCGCCGTCTCGGCCATGCCGATGTCCAGCCCGCTCACCAGGTCGTCGCTGGCGCCAAGCTGCTCGAGGATTTCCTCGGCCGTCACCGCCGCCTCGGTCAATTCCTCGGTCGACGGCAGCGCCGCCATGCTGCCGGTCTGCGACAATTCCAGGTTGTGGATATGCGTGCTGATGACGTTGATCTGCTTGCTGAGAATCGACGCGCTGGTGTTGCACCGGCTGATGTCCTTGCGCATGCGGGCGATCTGGGCCGCGATCCGCCGCTTCGAAACCTGCGATGACGTCGCCTTGCCTTCCTCCAGCAGCTTCGACTCTTTCTTCTCGAGGTGCCCGATGTCCTCATACATACGGTCCAGCCGCGTCGAGAGCGTGG
>DATMEE010000397.1:0-7256 GCA_035557035.1 Phycisphaerae bacterium | reverse complement strand
CCTAGCGCAAATACCCGGTGAAAGGCGGGTGACACCGCCGCAACCGCGCCGCACAGAATCGCCGCAGGCCAGCCGGAAATCCGCCGGACGAACCAGATCAGCAGACACAGATATACGACGCCCAGCGCGACCGGGAGCAGCGCGACGCCGATTTCAAATCCGTCGGCGCTCGCGGCCCATATCGCCGCGAGTAGCCCCGCGCCGGCGGCCAAATAGTCCATCGGCGCTGTCCAGTGCAACTGCACACCTTCAGGGGCGTTGATTTCGTTCATTCGGTCCCAGCGGCGCAGCGCGCCATCGGCGATCTTTCGCGCACGGTATGCGCGTGTGTAGTCGTCGGGATCGGGAAAGTAGGTTTGCGTCTCGAGCCGAGCCTCTGGCACCACGCCGCGATCGGCTGCGGAAGTCATTCCGGACGGAAAACCTCGATACGAAAAGACCGCCGGCACGCGCGGTAGGGCGAAGACGATCGCCGCCCCAAGAACGATGAGTGACCCGAGCAGGCCCCACGCCATCGCGCCGAGCCGAGAACCCATGTTCAGGAGGGGGAGAGCACTCCGTCCGCCGCGACGGCGGGGCGCTACGTCTTCGTCGAGCGGCGCTTGTGTCACTCCGATAGCACCTTTTCGATGGCGGCGCGGATGGCGCGGTAGTCTTCGTTCTGGCGCGATTTGGCCGGATCGTCGCTGGGGAAGAAATCGGGGCCGGGATGCACGAATCGTATTCGGCCATGCTTGTCCAGCAGGAAGGAGGCGCTGGTGAACTCACGCTGGCCGTGGCCCGCGTCGAGCCAGATTTTCCGAAGGAATTTCCACTCGGCGTCGAGCGTGCAGGGGAAGTCGACTTCAAGGCGGCGGATCGCGGCGCGAAACTCGCGCTCGCTCACCGGCCGCGGATCGGGCTTGGGGTGGAAGACGCCGATCACCGCCAGCCCGCGCCCGGCGTAGTCGCGATGAATGCGGTTCAGTGCCGGTGCCGTTGCGCGGCAGAACGGGCACTGGTCCATCAGGAAGCGAATCAGCCGCGGATTGCCCACCATCTCCGGCGGCAGATTGTCGAGCGTGTTGGCCCAGAGACTGTCCGGCAACGCCGGCGCGCGCTCGTCGATCATCTCGCGCCCCGCGCGGCTTTGCGGCATGGGTCCGCTCTCGCCCGGCAGTCCGGCGCTCGCCTTGTCCGCGAGCAGCCTGCGCACGGCATGATCGACCTGCTCCGGCGAGAGCGGGCCGAGCTTTCGCAGGCGGCCGGCGCGGTCGATCACCGCGTAGTGCGGCACCGCGAGGCCCTTGTAGGTGTGCAGCGTGAGGATGCCGCCGTCGTCGATGCCGACGCGGAAGGTGATGCGCTCGTCCACCAGATATTGGCGGATGTCGGCCGGCTGCTGATAGATCGGATCGTTGAGGACGCAGGCGATGCCGACGGCGTCGAAGTCCTTGCCGCGGTTGCGCTCGACCAGGGCGTTCATTTCCGCGACGGCGTGCTTGGACTCCGGGTCGATGGTCTCGAAGAAGAACACGACGACGACCTTATTGGCGAGGGCGCTTGAGATCGGGGCACCGCCCTGGATCCACTCGCTGACGGTGAGCCTCGGCGCGAACTTGCCGAGCAGATCAAGCCGCTTGAGCGCCGCATCGCAGGCCCCGACAAAATCCTTTTTCCATGCCCGCTCCTCCGCGTTGCGGATTTCGATCTTTTCGGCCCGCCCCTTCGCCGCCTCGTACCAGAGGCGCGACCGTGGGTAGTTGTCCTCGGCCAGCAACTCCTCTGCGACCGCAAGACATTCCTCGGGACTGAGATTCAGTGCAGGCCCGCCGACGATCGGTGTTGAATCCGCCGGCTGCGAGGTGATTGCAGGCTGGCTCGCCGACTCGGGCTGAAGTTGTTCCGGACCGAATCCGAAACACGAGAATGTCGTGAGCAGCATCGCGGCGCGCGCCCCCGTTCTCCATGCGCCGCGTCGGTAAACTTGAGAACGAGAATGCATCCTCGAATTATACGACTGAAGCCGGATCGATCATCATTCCGCACTCGGGGCATTTCCCAGCAGTGTTTCCACTTGTCAGTAGACTGCTCTGCCGACAGCGCTGACCGCTTCCTCACGGGCGCGGCTCTGTTTTACGCTTTAATCCCTTTTCCAGAGTCGCGATTTGCTCGTCGCTGAGCTTCGGCGCGGTCTGGCGGATGATCTTGATGAAGTGGGCGACTTCCTCCGGCGCGACCGGGCAGCCGATGTTCTGGCCCGGCTTGGCGAAGCCGTCGGCAAGTCTCTTGCCGTCAGCGTCGAGGATCACGATGAACGGCAGGCCGGCCTGGTCGCCGCCGTGCCTCGCGTTCCATTCCTTGCCGTCCTTGAACCGGTCCACGTCGATCTTCACCGTGACGAACGCGGAATCAAAGATCGGCGCGACGTCGGCGCGGTGCAGATATTTGTCCAGCTCGCGGCACCAGCCACACCACGGCGCCGAGAAATCGACGAAGACCGCTCTTGACTCTTTCTTCGCCTGCGCGAGGCCGGCCGCAAGCAACGCGTCCGCGTCGGCCGGCTCCGCCTTCCATTTGTCCAGAAACGCCATCACCTTCGCGGGATCGTGAGCCGGCCCCTTCTCCAGCGAGCCGGTCTCCTGCGTGGTGAGCTGCTTGCCGTCCTCGTCAAGCACCACGAGCACCGGCAGCCCGTGCTTGGTGGGTTGGCCGTACTTTTCGACGGTCGCGGCGTTGTGCGGCTTGCCGTCGACCTTGTCCACGTCGATGTACACGACTTCGTATTCGTAGAGCAGCTTGCGGCCGATGTCCTTGTCGCTCTTGAACAGGTCGTGCAGCTTGTGGCACCAGCCGCACCAGTTGGCCCCGAACTTGAGCAGCACGCGCTTGTGATCGCGCTTGGCCTTGGCGAGGGCCTCGGCAATCTGCTTTTCGCCGTCGGCCGCGCGGTCGTAGATGTCGGGGCGCTTGGGGGCGTCAGACTTTTTGTCGGCCGCCACCGGCTCATCCCCACGAGCGTGGAAAGACAGCATGAGTGTCGCGATGGTGATCAAAACTTGTATGCGCAGGTTTGATGAGTCCATGTCCGTCTCCTTAAAAGGGTGGATTCGTTCTACATCTTCAACACCGACTGCGAATCGCTTCTAGTTCTACGACCGTACGAAGGTCCTTGGATCTTCCGATCGCCTTTTTTGCCGCAATCAGCGCATCGATTGAAATCACCCGGCAGGGGATTCCGCTGAACGACATGTTGACCGCGCTGCCCGCGACAAGCGCGTAGTCTCCTACACCCGTGATCTCTGAGAGGATGTCGATGACGCCCCAGTCGGTCACAATGTACAGATTCTTGTAGGTCGCGAGCAGCGCCACATCGAGGGGCATCGGCGGACGAGCGGGGAGCATCCGCCAGCACGGATTCAGTCCTTCAAGCGCCGCGAGGATGCGCGCTACGTTTTCCCGAGTGAGCGGAGCACAAACGTCCAGGTCTTCTGTAACCTGGTGGGAGCCGTGGGCGACTGCCGCAACGCCGCCGACGATGACATACTCGACACCGGCGTCACTCAGCCGCCGGAGGATATCGAGGGTCGTATCCATAGAATTGTGTTCCGGCCGCGCGAGCCGCTCGAACCAGTTCCAGTGCCTGCTGATGGCGCATCAGCCGCTCGGAGGGTGTGAGCGAAAGCGACCATTCGAGCATAGATACATCGATGCCGTAGTCGATGGCCGCCTGCCACGCGGCGCCATGCTCACCGGTCGTGGGCAGTTGCTGATATTCCGGCATGTCTTGCATCTTGGTATTGTATATGGCTGCGGCGGGCAACGCGACTCGGTAGCTGCTTCAGAACCCACCACGGTAGTGGTGGGCAATCCCCGCACTCCCGTGCGGGGTTCTGAGGTCCGCCCAAAGGAGCAACGCTTTCGAATACGTCTTGACCCCTTCTGAAAGGAAAACCAAGTCAATGATACGACAAATTGCAGCAATCGCACTCACGATTCCGATCTCGCTCACCGGCTGCGCGCGGCAGAACGAATTGGAGAAAGAGTTCGCTCAGATGCACGAAGCCTATCTCGCCGAGTACCGCCCAGTCGCGGTCGAGGCCGAGCGGGCCTGGTGGAACGCGGCTACAACGGGATCGGACGAGGCGTTTGCGAAGAAGGAAAGCTATGACAAGCAAATCGTGGAATTGCATGGAAACAAGGATCGCTACGCGCGCTTGAAGGCGCTGAAGGACTCAGGCCGCGTCGATGATCCCATGCTGGCGCGAGAGCTGGACGTGATGTACCGCGCCCACGTTCCGGGCCAGGCTGATCCGGAGTTGCAGAAGAAGATCATCGCCATCCAGACCGAAGTCGAGAAGGTCTTCACCAATCACCGCGCCGATGTGGACGGCAAGCAGCTTTCCGAAAACGACGTGCGCGACGTGCTGGGTTCCACGAAGAACAGCGCCGCGGCCAAGGCGGCGTGGACCGGTTTTGTCGAAGTCGGCCGCAAGATCGAAACCCAGTTACGCGAATGCGCCCGCCTCCGCAACGAGCTGGCCCGCAAGCTTGGCTATCGCGACTACTTTGCCATGCAGCTCGCCCTGCAGGAGGTCGACGAGCAGGAACTGTTCGCCATCTTTGACGAAATGGATGCCCTGACGCGCGGGCCGTTCGAGCGACTCAAGGCGGAGATCGACGCGAACCGGGCGGGGCACTTCGGAATCACCGTGGCCGGCCTGCGGCCGTGGCACTACGGCGACATCTTCTTCCAGGAAGCGCCGCCGATGCCGGGGCCGGACCTCAACGCGATCTACGCCGACAAAGATCTGCTGGTATTGACGAAGAAGTATTATCACAGCCTCGGCCTCGACCCCGACGACATCCTCGCCCGCAGCGATCTCTACGAGCGGCCGGGCAAGAATTCGCACGCCTTCGCCACGCACATCGACCGCGAGGGCGATACGCGGGTGCTGTGCAACTTGCAGCCGAACATGCGCTGGATGGACACGCTGATCCACGAGCTGGGCCACGCGGTGTACGACAAATACATCGATCGCAAGCTGCCGTTCGTCCTGCGCGTCCCGTCGCACCCGATCACGACCGAGGGTTACGCGATGATGATGGGGGCGATGGCGAAGAAGGAGGAATATCTGCGAAAGGTCGTCGGACTGCCGCCGGGCGAGGCGGACGCGTACGTCGTCGCGGCGCGGGAAAGCCTGCGGGCCGAGAAGCTGATCTTCAGCCGCTGGGCGCAGGTCATGACGCGATTCGAGCGGGCGATGTACGCTGATCCGGAGCAGGATTTGGCGAAGCTCTGGTGGGACATCAAGAAGCAGTACCAGGCGATTAATCCGCCCGATGACGCGAGCCTACCGGGCTACGCCGCCAAAGTTCACGTCGTCTCGAACCCAGTGTATTACCACAGCTACGCGCTGGGCGATCTGTTCGCGTCGCAAGTTCATAATCACATCGCCACGAAGATCGTTCGCTCCGACGTGCAGACGACGTCCTATTTCGATTCGACTGCCGCGGGCGAATACATGAAGCGCGAGATATTCGAGCCGGGAAATCTATATCCCTGGAACGAACTGACCCGCCGCGCCACCGGCGAGCGATTAACGGCGAAGTACTTCGCCCAGCAATACGTCGGCGAAGATCGACAACGGCCCATGACCACGGCGATGAACTAAATGAAAAAGCGCCTCATACAATCGGTCGCGAGCGCCCTGAGCGTTTTCCTCTTCGCGTCGATGGTGTCGGCAGCTCCGCCGCCCGCAGAAGAACCCAAATACGACCTTTCCAAAGACAAGGTCCTCTACTGCGTCGGCTACGCCCACCTCGACACCCAGTGGCGCTGGGATTTCTGCACCACCATCGACCGCTTCATTCTCGACACCCTCGACCAGAACTTCGCCCTCTTCGAGAAATACCCCGGCTACGTCTTCAACTTCACCGGCTCCGTCCGCTACGAAATGATGAAGGAGTATTACCCGGAGAAATATGAGCGGTTGAAAAAATACATCGCCGACGGCCGCTGGTTCGTCTCCGGCTCGTCGGTCGATGAGGGCGACGTGAACGTGCCGTCGGCCGAGGCCATCATCCGCCAGGTGCTCTACGGCAACGAGTTCTTCCGCCGCGAGTTCGGCAAGGAGAGCGTCGACTTCATGTTGCCGGACTGCTTCGGCTTTCCGGCGTCGATGCCCAGCATCTGGGCTCACTGCGGGCTGAAAGGGTTCTCGACCCAGAAGCTCACCTGGGGGTCGGCCGTCGGCATCCCGTTCAAGATCGGCGTGTGGGAAGGCCCGGACGGCAAGGGCGTCATCGCGGCACTCGACCCCGGCCCGTACGTCGGCGCGATCAAGGGCCGGGTGGACACGAACGAGCAGTGGGTCGAGCGGGTGAATCGCAACGGCCAAAAATACGGCGTCTTCGCCGACTATCACTACTACGGCGTCGGCGACACCGGCGGCGCGCCGCGGCCGGAGGACGTGGCGAATTACCTCGCGAGCATCGGCAACAAGGACAGCCAGATCACGGTGGCCCTCACCTCGTCGGACCAGATGTACAAGGACATCACGCCCGAGCAGCGCTCGCGGCTGCCGAAGTATCGCGGCGACATGCTGCTCACCGAGCACTCGGCCGGCACGCTCACCTCGCAGGCGTTCATGAAGCGGATGAACCGCAAGAACGAGATTCTCGCGGACGCGGCCGAGCGGGCGGCCGTGGCGGCGCACTGGCTGGGCGCGGCCGAGTATCCGCGCGAGAAGCTGAACAAGGCGTGGGTGCGCACGCTGGCGAACCAGATGCACGACATCCTGCCGGGCACGAGCATCCCGCGGGCCTACACCTATTCGTGGAATGACGAGATCGTGGCAGCGAACCTGTTCGCCGAGGTGCTGAAGGATTCGGTGGGGGCCTGGTCGCGGGCGCTGGACACGCGCGTCGAGGGCGTGCCGCTGGTGGTGTACAACCCACTGGCGATTGAGCGCGTCGATATCGTAGAGGCGACGGTGCGGTTTGATGAAGGGGAGATGCCCAGGGCTGTTACGGTATTTGATCATGCAGGTCTCAAGACTCCGACGCAAATCATCGAGCAGGACGGCCGTCGCTTTCGGATTCTCTTTATCGCGAAGGTCCCTCCTGTCTCTCTCTCGGTCTATGACATCCGCGACAGCACCGTCCACTTCATGAGGCCTGGGGAGGGGCCGCTCAAGGTCACGTCGCATTCGCTTGAAAACGAGCGTTTTTTTGTTTCGCTCGATGAGAACGGCGACGTAGACAGTGTTGTGAAT
>DATMEE010000396.1:0-3950 GCA_035557035.1 Phycisphaerae bacterium | reverse complement strand
CCGGACTCCGCGGACAAATAGCGAAGTGGCGTTCCCCATGGGTCGATGAGCCGGCACTGGGACTCCGGACTTCGCCACAGCGAACGTGGAAAGGACTCGATGATCGGCCGCGACCTCTCATGGTCCAGTAAATCAACGACGACCGGGATGGCCGTTTCGGGGCCGCGCGGCACCGGATAACTTCCGGTCGCCCGACGGTAACGGGCCAGTGCATTATCAAGATCGGCGAGCATTCGAACTGCCAGCTCATGCTTCGTGTCTTCGCGGGTCATGCCCATCCATCCCGTGATGAGGAAGAGCGCCACGCCGACAAGAAATGCGGTGATGGTCATCTCGATGAGCGTCATCGCGCGCGAGACACGATCTCGCCGGGGGCAGATTTCACACGATTGTGCGCGCGTCCGAGAGCAATTTCTGGTTGAAGGAACGCCGGGGGGCATAGGCAGACGATCCTAAACGGCGGGGTGTGCCGGTCAAGCGATTGCTGGGAGAGCACGTCAAAAGTCGCGAAAAACGGCTGTTGGGCGCACGGCGGAAGGCTCGTCTTGCAATAGGTCCGGCCCGTGCGAATAATTCCTTGAGACGCGAGGTAGGAGGGGCCGGAGCGAAAACAGTCACACCGTGACCATTCGCCCCCGTTGGAGTGTTGTGGAATGTCGCTCGTTGTAAGTTGTAGCTGTGGCAAGAAGTTCAAGGCCAAGGAGGAGATGGCCGGGAAGAAGGTGCGCTGTCCCGATTGCAAGACGGTGATTCGCATTCCGGGTGGAGAGGGGACGAGAATCGGCGCAGCGGCGTCGGCCGGCAAAGGCGCGGTGAGGGCGGCGATGAAGTCTTCCGGTGCTTCCGCGCCGGCGGTTGACGCGGAGGCGGCGCTGCTGAAGTACGAGGCCGCGCAGAAGAAAAAGCAGGTCGACGCGGAGACCGAAGCGGCCTATCGCGCGGAACAGCAGAAGATCATCGCGAGCTACGATCAACTGGCCGGCAAGGCGACCACCACCGAACTTGAGAAGAAGAAGAACAAGGAGGAGTTGATCGAGACCGGCGTCAAGAAAAAGCCGACCGTTGCGACGAAGGCCGCGGACGCGGGCGCGAGCGTGCTGAGCAATTCGTTCGTGAAGTACGTGATCATCGTCGGGGTCCTGGGGGGGCTGACGTACGGCAGCGTGATGCTGGTGAAATTCATCACGGGGTCGGTCGACGAGCAGATGACGAGCGTGATGTCGAACAGCAAACGCGAAGAGACGGTGAAGAATCTGTTCAAGGAAGCACGCGAGGCGATCAACGCGGGGGACATCAACAAGGCGAACAAGGCGCTCGACGAGGTCGTGCGGGTCGATCCCTCGAAGGAGCGGCATCGAACGTACACGACGCTGCGGGACCAGGTGGCCGACCTGGCCGCGGGGAAGAATTCCAAGCCGTGAGTTTGTGGTGCGGGAAGTTATAAAGCCACGGAGCCACCCGCCGGGGCGGGTAAACTGCGGCACGAAGCGACGGGGTCACAGCGGGCAAATGATTCGTGCGCTTATTCCTTGAGCGACGCCATGTCCACTACAAATCGGTACTTCACGTCGCCCTTGAGCATTCGCTCGTACGCCTCGTTGACCTTCTGAATCGGGATTACTTCGACGTCGCATGCGAGCTTCCGCTCGGCGCAGAAATCGAGCATCTCCTGCGTTTCCTTGATCCCGCCGATCAGCGAGCCGGCCACGCTCCGGCGCTTGAAAATCAGCTTGGCCAGGTCCGGGGCCGGATGACGCTCGGCGGGCACGCCGACGAGGCACATCGTTCCGTCGCGGTTCAGCAGCGAGATATAGGCATCAAGATCATGTGGTGCAGCCACGGTGTTTAGAATGAAGTCGAAGCTTCCGGCATGGCGAGCCATGTCGTCGGCATTGGTCGACACGATTACCTCGTGAGCGCCCAGCCGCCGGGCGTCCTCGGCCTTGCGCGGCGACGTGGTGAACAAAGCGACGTGGGCGCCGAACGCGTTGGCCAGCTTGACTCCCATGTGTCCGAGACCGCCCAAGCCGACGATGCCGACCTTCTGGCCCTTGGCGGCCTTCCAATGGCGCAGCGGCGAATAGGTCGTAATGCCCGCGCACAACAGCGGCGCTGCGGCAGCGGGGTCGAGCTTCTCCGAAACTCGCAACACGAACTTCTCGTCCACGACGATACGGCTGGAGTAGCCGCCGTAGGTCCTGCCGCCCGAGTGCTTGTCCGGGCAGTTGTAGGTAAAGATTGTTTCGTCCTCGCAGAACTGCTCGAAGCCTTCACGGCAGTTTACGCAGGTGCGGCATGAATCGACCATGCAGCCGACTCCGACCCTGTCGCCGGGCTTGAACGCCTTTACCGCGGCGCCCATCTTCGCCACGCGTCCCACGATTTCGTGCCCAGGCACGATCGGATATGTCGTGCCTTTCCACTCGTTGCGGGCCATGTGCAGATCGGAGTGGCAGATGCCGCAGAAGAGGATATCAATCAAGACGTCGTTGGCCGTGGGCTCGCGACGCTCAATCCGGTAGGGCGCGAGCGGCGATGTGGGACTTTGGGCGGCGTAGGCGGGAATCGTCGGGGACATACAGTGCCTCCGGGCCGATGCTAAGCTGAAGTTCAATCGTGTTCCACTGCTGTCCGAGTTTGTCGCAGGAAGAACCGGTTCCAAAGCACAAAAAGCGGCGACAACATAGAATGCACGGATGAATCGCGGAGAAATCAATAGGCTCCCCCTGGCCGCCGCGCGTTACACCGACGCGCCGTTTCCGCCGTATCGGTTTATTCCCGGCCGGCATCCGCATCCCATCGCAAACCCGCAAGGGCATAGCTATCGCGCACCCGGACACGTTGAACCGCCCGTGGCGTTTGTTCCGTCCAAACGCTGGCGCGAGAGCCGGGAATATCTTTTCGGGTGCGACCTGTACAACCATGCGTTTTGGTGGGAAGCCCATGAAGCATGGGAGGGCCTTTGGCGTGCCACTCCGCTGGACACCGGCCAGCGCCGCTATCTTCAGGGGATTATTCAGATGGCGGCGATTCATTTACAGCTTTTTCAAGGTCACGCCGACGGCGTCGCCCGGCTCCGCATGACCAGTCGCGAGCATCTGATGGCGTCGATCGAACTCGAAAACTCCCCGCGTATTATGGGCGTCGACGTAACAAATCTGCTGGCGAGGGTTGACGATTACTGCGAAACAGTCTTGGTCGATAGAGCCTCTCCGCCGTGGCATCAGCCGGAGATTTTTCCGTACCTACAACCGAGCGATTAACAGTCGATCCTGAGGAGATCAAAACTGGTTTTTCTGGTCAGACTTAAGGTAGGTCTTTCGGGCCGCTTCGTAGTCGGCCGCGTTTTGGGGCAAACCCGAGACGTCCTGGTCTTCGGCCATGTCGCTCCGATTCGAAGCGCGCTCAAAGATCATTTGCAGAATGGGGATGCACCAGCCGCAGCCGGTCCCTGCGTTCAGGCAGTCGGACATCTGCGAGGGGCGCTCGGGCTTCTCGCGGCGGGCAAAATTGACGAGCTTTCGCAGCGAGACGTGGTAGCAATAGCAGATCTTGTCGTCGGGCTTCATCCAACCTGATTCTATCCTGAGTGGTCGCGTTCGACCGCTAAAAATCGCCGTAGATGGATGTAAACTTTCAGGCATCGCGGTAGATTAGGCGTTGGGCGAAGAAGCCTGTTGCCAACGCAAATCTTTTTCCGTACACCCTGCTCCTTCGGAGCTGGGCTAAACGAATGACGCCGCAGTCGCGTCAGGCATGGAGCGCAAAAATGCCGGCAAACGATGCAATTCAGAAAGCGATTGGATACCTGGACGCCAACAAAGAGCGCTTTCTCAAGGAGCTTTTTGATTACCTGCGGATTGCGAGCATCTCGGCGCAGAAGGAGCACGAAGCCGAACTGCGCAAGGCCGCGGAGTGGACTCGGGACCGGTGCAAGGCCGCCGGCCTGA
>DATMEE010000395.1:0-5031 GCA_035557035.1 Phycisphaerae bacterium | reverse complement strand
CTAAAGGTGAAGCGATTGTTCGTCGCGGGCGGCGCGGTCTGGTGCCGCGGAAACGTCACGGAGCACGTCGAATTCAACTTTCACCGCGACCCGCGCGCCGCGTCCCGGGTCCTCGCCTCGGGCCTGCCTATCACGGTCGTGCCGCTCGACGTCAGCGGGCTGGTCTGTTTCGACGAATCGCACGTCGCTCATCTGGCGGCCAGCGGTTATCGCACCGGGCAGATACCGGCCGAACTGCTGGAGCATGCCCTCGAATATGACGGCGAGCCCGCGTATGGGAAAACCTTCGTTCCCGCGGCGGTGGCGGTCGGCAGCGTGCTGTGGCCGGAGCTGTTCATGAAAACGCGGATGCAGTTGCAGATCGTCGCGGAAGGGCCGCAGGCGGGGCGGTCGAAGCCGGCGCTGGGCGGCGACAAATCGAAGCAGGTCGATTTGCTCACGGCCGTGAACGCGGCGGAATTTCTGGAGCGAGCGCTAGAATCGCTGTGTCACGAGGCATTCGTGGTTTAACGATGCCCACCATCTCCCCTTCCAAGCGACTGCATTGAAAAATCCTCAGGACATTGTGCCGTTGAATCAGAAGTCCGAGGGCGGCGACGGTTTACCGCTTCCTTACGGGCGCGGCTTTGTTTCGGTCAGTCGCGGCTCTGAGGTTCATCTTCGGATCATTGGCATGACCTGCGGGGGTTGCGTGCAGCGCGTCGAGACTGCGTTGCGACGGGTTCCCGGGGCGGGCGAGCCGGTCGTGAATCTGCTGGCGGAGACGGCGACGGTTCCGCTGCGGGAGGAGGCGGACCGCAAGGCACTCATCGAAGCGGTTCGCGCGGCCGGCTACGACGCGGAAATCGTCGCGGGCGGGCGGCAGGTCGTCGACCGGATGGCGAGCGACGCCGATTCGCGCGAGACGCTCCGGCGGCACCGGCAGGGCCTGATCCAGGCGGTGGGCCTGGCGCTGCCGATCATGGCGCTGGATCACGGGATGCACGTGCTGTGGGGGCACGCCTTCGACCGCCAGCTCACCGCGCGCTACATGCAGTTGATTTTGCTGGTCATGCTGGGGCTGAGTCCCGGAGCGGCGCCGATTATCGCGGGCGGCCTGCGGTCGCTGGTCAAGCGCGTCGGCAACATGGATCTGCTCGTCACGATGGGAGTGCTAACCGCGTTTGCGAGCAGCGTATGGGGCGTCTTCGTTGCACGCGATCCTGCGTTCATCCACATCGATGCAGCCGCCATGATCCTCGCACTCGTGTGCGTCGGGCGATATCTGGAGGCGCGAGCGAAGGCCCGCGCCGCCGCGGCGATGCGCTCGCTGGCGAAACATGCCCCACGCACGGCACTCGTGCGACGGGATGGCGAATGGAAGCCCACGCCGGTCGAGCGAATCGAGATCGGCGACGAGATCGCGGTTCCAGAGTACGAGCCGGTTCCCGTGGACGGCGACGTGGTCGAAGGACCGGCCGCGGTCGATGAGAGCCTGATGACCGGCGAGGCGATGCCCGTGCAGCGCGGGGTCGGAGATCGCGTGCTGGGCGGCTCGATGGTGACGCAGGGACGCATCGTGATCCGCGCGACGGCGACGGGCGCCCGGTCAACGCTGGGCCGCATCATGGAGTTGGTTTACAAGTCGCAAACGAGCACGACGCCGGCGCAGAGGATGGCGGACCGGTTGGCCGGAGTATTCGTGCCCATTGTGCTGGCGATCGCGGTAGCGACGCTGGCGGGCTGGCTGGCGCTGAGGGGCCTGTCGACGGCGTCGAGTGCCGTTCGATCGGCAGCGGCGGTGCTGGTGGTCGCGTGCCCGTGCGCGCTGGGGTTGGCGACGCCAACCGTGGTCATGGTGGCCATGGGGCGGGCGGCGCTGCGGGGCATTCTGGTTCGCGATGCGGCGACGCTGGAGGCGGCAGGCCGCGTGGCGACGGTGGTGTGGGACAAGACGGGTACGTTGACCGCGGGACGCCCGTCTCTCGCAAGGATGACGGTATCGCCGGGGCATGACGAAAATGAGTTGCTGCGCGTGGCCGCGGGGGCTGAGCAATTCTCGTCGCATCCGCTCGCGAAAGCGGTCGTGGCGGAGGCGCGGCAACGGGGAATTGCGATTCCGGATGCGCAGGAGTTTCGCGTTGTGGCGGGGAGCGGGGTCATCGCGACGATTGATGGCAAGAAGATCGCCGTCGGCAAGTCGACGGGAGAAACGAGTGGTGAAAGGGAATTTGCAAATCTAGAACCGCGCCGCGCCCCGGCATCACCCTCACCCCAACCCTCTCCCGTCGAGGGCGAGGGCGTTTCGGCTCGCTTCGCTTGGGAGCAGGAGGCCACCACCCGTGAGAATGAGCCGATGACCACCGTCGGAGTATGGATCAATGACGAGAGAGTCGGCAGCATGGAGTTTCGCGACGCGATTCGACCTTCTGCGCGGGAGGCCGTCGAGCGGTTGCGCGGGTTGGGAATTGAGAACGCCATGCTGACGGGTGACTCGCGCGCGGCCGCGCTCGCGGTTGCGCGGGAGGCGGGGATCGATGAATCGAGGGTGTTTGCGGAGGTAATGCCCGAAGCAAAGGTTCGACACATTCGTTCGCTTCGCTCGGGCAATTCGCGGGTATCAAAGGCAGGCCAGGAGAGCATTCACGCTCGCAGCGGAGCGCGGCGAATCGCAATGGTTGGAGACGGGATCAACGACGCTCCGGCCCTTGCGGCGGCCGACGTGGGAATTGCGTTTGCGGCCGGCGCGCAGCTTGCGTCGGATGCGGCCGGCATTCAACTGATCGGGTCAACGCCGATGCTGGTGGCCGACGCGGTCGCGTTAGCACGGGCGGCGAGGCGGATCATTCGGCAGAATCTGTTCTGGGCGTTTTTTTACAATGTTCTTATGATTCCGCTCGCGGCGACGGGTCGGTTGTCGCCGGCATGGGCAGCGGGGGCGATGATGATCAGTTCGTTGACAGTTGTTTTGAATGCGCTGAGATTGCGGTTTGGAAAATCAACGACGCGCACACAGTCGTGATGCTTCGCAGACGGCCAAGATCAAGAATCCGCCCGATCATTCTTTCGCCCCCCCGGGGCTGACTTTCCTGTATCATCAATCAACCCCCGGTTTGCGCTTCGCTTCACCCGAGGCTACGGTCTTGCGCCCCGTTGGGGCTGGAATCATGGATGTTTTCGCTCGTCGAGTGCGAGTGATTGAGTTGGTGTGATCGTGCGGATTTTTGACGGGGTTGAGAGCATTGATCCGGTTCTGCGAGGGGCCGTGCTGTCGGTCGGGAACTTCGACGGCGTGCATCTCGGCCATCAGCGCATCCTGCGGACCGCGCGGGCGCTGGCGCATGTGTCGAGCGCGGCTGTCATCGCGATGACATTCGAGCCGCATCCCGTGGAGCTGCTGCGTCCCGCCCAGGCCCCGAAGCGATTGACGCTTTGGGAGGAGAAGGCACGGCACCTTACGGACGTCGGGGCCGACGCGATCGTGCGGCTCAAGACCGACTGGTCGCTGCTGTCGATGTCGGCCGAAGACTTCGTGCGCGACATTCTCGTCAAGCGCATTCACCCTTCCTACATCGTCGAGGGGCCGAACTTCGGATTTGGCCGCGGCCGGACCGGCAACGCGGACACGCTGCGGCAACTGTCGCCGAAGGGGGGCTTTCAGGTTCACGTGGTGGAGCCGTTTCAGGTGCATTACCCCGGCGATGTCGAGGCGATGGTGGTCTCCAGCACGACGGTTCGGCAGTTGCTCGCGGCGGGCGACGTCGCGCGTGCGGCGGCCTGTCTCGGACGGCCTTACACGCTGATCGGGGGCGTGGTCCGCGGCGCCGGCGAGGGAAAGAATCTTGGCTATCCGACGATCAATTTGGAGGTCGGCGGGCAGCTCGTGCCCGGCGAGGGCGTGTATGCGGGATGGGCTGAAGTTCGAGGCGACAGGCATATTGCGGCCATCAGCATCGGCACGCGGCCGACGCTGGGTGGAAGCTCGCTGGCGATCGAGGCGTTTCTGCTGGGGGGGTCGGGAGACTATTATGGTGAAGTGGCTCGCGTTGACGTGATCGCTTTCTTGCGCGAGCAGCGCCGCTTTGAAAGCCCTGAAGCGCTCAGCGAGCAGATCAGGCGCGACGTTGAAGGCGTGCGGCGGACGATGGCGGGCTGTCCCGCGTCATAGGAGAGATGGAGTGCCCGAGATACGCCCCCGCGAGATCGACATCGATGCCGCCGCCGACCGGATCGCGTCGGCGAAGTGCATTCTGGTGACGACGCACGCGCGGGCCGACGGGGATGCTATTGGTTCGGCACTGGCGATAGGCCGGGTCATACGATCGCTGGGCAAGGAGGCGATCGCCTGCCTGCACGAGCCGGTTCCGCCGCGCTACGCCTTCTTGCCGGATGCGCGGGAGGCCGGCGTCTGGCCGGCGCCATCGAAGTCAGGACTGGGCCACTGCGATGCGCATCGCGCCGATATGATCCTGATCGTGGACACCTGCTCGCGAAATCAACTGGAAAATGCGGCGGCGGACATCGAGGCGGCCAATGGCCGCAAGCTCGCCATCGATCATCACGTCACCCGCGACGACATCGTGGACGAGATTCTGGTCGATACGAGCGCCGCCTCCTGCTCGCTGATCGTCACCCGCCTGTGCGATCATGCCGGCTGGCCGGTCGATGCCGATACGGCGACACTCCTCTTTGCCGGGCTGGCGACGGACACCGGCTGGTTCCGGCATTCGAACGCGGACGCCGTCGCCTTTGCGACAGCCGCGCGGTTGATAAGCGGGGGCGCGAGGGCCAGTGAACTGTATGAACGGCTGTACCTCAGCGACGAGGAGCCGCGCGTGCGGCTGATGGGCGCGGTGATGTCGGCCTTCGAGTTGAGGGCGGACGGGCGGCTGGCGGTCATCCGCGTGACGCGCGAAATGCTGCGGCGCTGCGGGGCGAATTCGCGCATGACCGAGGAGATCATCAACGAGACCCACCGCGTGGGCAGCGTGATCGCCAGCGCGATGTTCGTCGAGCCGGAAAGTCCGTCGGAGCCGGTACGCGTGAGCCTGC
>DATMEE010000394.1:0-3326 GCA_035557035.1 Phycisphaerae bacterium | reverse complement strand
ACCCAAGTGATAGCGTTTGTGGCATGACTCTTACCGCCGTCCTTCTCGCCGGCGGCGAATCGCGGCGGATGGGCACCGACAAGGCCGTGATGCCCTTCCACGGCCAACCGCTTTGGCAACGGCAGATCGAGCTTTTGCGATGTCTTCGTCCGGCGAAGATTTTCGTTTCTGCGCGGAAAGAAATCTCCTGGCTGCCGCTTGGGACCGAACCGCTTTTGGATGATCCGCCGTCTCGTGGACCGCTTAGCGGCCTAACGAAGGCTCTGGAGCAGATGCAAACTACACATCTCCTCACGCTCGCGGTCGATATGCCGTTCATGACGAGCGAGCAGATGCAGGTTCTTTGGGCTTTGGCTACGATTGGCTGCGGCGTCTTGCCAATGATTGGTGATCGAGCGGAACCGCTGGCCGCGGTTTATCCGCGGGAGGCGAGCGGAGAATTTTTGGCCGCGCTCGCGAGCGATAACTCTTCATTACAACCGCTTACCCGCAGTCTGGTGCAAGCAGGCACACTTCGGGTTTTCCAAGTGTCGCCGGGAGACGAAGAACTTTATCGAAGCGTGAATGAGCCGGGAGACTTCAAGGAGGGGCGATTTGCAATCGCCCTCTAAATAGGTCGGCGATTGCAAATCGCCGCTCCTTGATGCGCACCTCGAATTCACTGCCCGAATTCCGTCGATGCGCGATCGGTCGGGATGCGCGTAGGCTGAAGGCATGAAAACTTCGAGCTTTCGAATCATTCCGATTCGCACTGAAATTGCCGAGACGGCTCGCCGCGAGGCAAAGGCAGGCGCGCCAGATCACGCCTTCGTCACGGCGGATTCTCCGGAGGGATTTCCCTGCCGGCATTGCCTCCGCTGGACGCGACCGGGCGAACGCATGATCCTGTTCCCATTCGCGGCCATCCCGCCTGGCCGGCCTTATTCGGAAAGCGGACCGATTTTTGTCCACGCGGAACCGTGTGAACGCTACGCCTCGACGCATG
Organism: Phycisphaerae bacterium; assembly: GCA_035557035.1. GTDB lineage: Bacteria > Planctomycetota > Phycisphaerae > UBA1845 > UTPLA1 > JADJRI01. The sequence continues at coordinate 2,341 of DATMEE010000394.1, read as the reverse complement.
AGTTTCCGCCGGAGTTTCGCATCGGCCGCGTCCTCCGCGCCTACAATTTGCAGCGCGATATGATTGCCGCCGAAGTGGCGAATGGCGAAGGACCGGAAGCTGTCATTGAAAGGTTCCTGCAAAAGCCCGAAACTGCGTTTGTTCACGTCCGCAGCGCCAGCCGCGGTTGCTACACGCTGGAGGTTGAACGCATATGAAAGCGATGGAACTGCTCCCGCCCTCCGACACGATGTATCGCGCGCTGGTCAATCGCGACTCGAGCTTCGAAGGAATTTTCTTCGTCGGCGTGCGCACGACCGGAATCTTCTGCCGGCCCACCTGCTCGGCAAAGAAACCCGCGCGAATGAATGTCGATTTTTTCGCGACCCCGAGTGAAGCATTGCACGGGGGTTACCGGCCCTGTCTGCGCTGCCGTCCGATGGATCCGGGCGAGCGTCCGCCAAAGTTGATCGAGCAATTGCGCGCGGAAGTGGAACGCGCCCCCGGTGGACGGTTGACCGATAAGGAACTGACCGCGCTCTCGATCGATCCCTCGACCGCGCGCCGGCAATTCAAGCGTCATTACGGAATGACGTTTCAAGCCTATCACCGCGCGCGGCGAATGGGGCTTGCGCTCCGCGAAGTGCGCAAGGGCGGCCGCGTAGATGAAGCGCAAAACGGCAGCGGCTTCGAATCGGCCAGCGGCTTTCGCGAAGCGTTTACCCGCATTTTCGGCGATCCACCGACGTCGGCAAAGTCGCGCGAGTGCATGTTCGCGGAACGGATCGACACGCCTCTCGGCGCCATGCTGGCCGTGGCGGATGACAAGGGATTGCGCCTGCTCGAGTTTGCCGACCGGCGCGCCTTGGAACGCGAACTGACGATTCTGCGGCAACGATTGAAAACGAGCGTCGTGCCGGGCGACCATCGCTATCTCGACGCGATCCGGTCCCAGCTCGCTCGTTATTTCTCGGGCAAGAGTTTGGAATTCGATATCCCGCTCGCCCCCATCGGATCCGATTTCCAGATGCGGGCCTGGGACGTCCTGCGTTCAATTCCAATTGCCGAAACCCGTTCCTATTCCTGGATGGCGGAGCGTCTTGGCCTTCCGGGCGCACGCCGGGCGGTCGGCCGCGCGAATGGCACGAACATGCTCTCGATCATCATCCCATGCCATCGCGTCATCCGCGCCGACGGCACACTCTGCGGGTACGGCGGCGGCCTCTGGCGAAAGAAATGGCTGCTCGATCACGAGCGAAAGTGGAGCGGAAAGAAGTGAATGGTGAACAGTGATCGGTGAATGGAGCCGTCGCTTGGCGCTGAGTTACTATTCACGATTTACTGATCACCATTCACTAATCAAGAACGCGCCCGGGGTGACTCGAACACCCGACCGACGGATTAGAAATCCGTTGCTCTATCCGGCTGAGCTACGGGCGCCCACCGCAATCTCCAGAGAGTATTACCACAGCAGGCGAGCGCAAATCTGTTTGTGTATGGTTGCGCAAGATCCCCGTGGCGCGGGACGGCGCTGATCGCGGTTCGGCCAACGCGGACTAGGAGTCTTTCGACGAAATCCAAAGGTGACAACTGCGTTACTTTTCGTTTCTAGACCCAGGTTGCATCGCGTCTTATATCCGGATCACTAACGACGAAACAGAACGAAACTTATGACAACCATCCCGAATCATTACGCAACGAAATCGAACCGCCCGACGCAGACGCGACGAGTAAGACAACCACTTTGGATGCAATGGGTGGTCGTAATTATCGGGGTGCTTTTCTTAAGCGCCGGGGCAACCGTGACGCTTGCTCAAGGCCCGAGCCCGAGTCCTTCACCTGGCATCAGCCCGTCGCCAAGCCCGAGTCCTTCACCGGGCATTAGCCCATCGCCGAGTCCGAGTCCTTCACCCGGCATCAGCCCGTCGCCAAGCCCGTCACCGGGCATTAGCCCATCGCCGAGCCCCAGCCCGCAACCGAGTTGCAATCCTATCGCTAACGTCAGCATGACGATCGCGGGCGGCGGCGGTCCATTCAATCCGACGTCGTTGACTATCGCTGTGGCCACGCGGGTGACTTGGACAAATGTTGGCAACAGTCGTGCGCGAGTGCGCGATGTAAACCATGATTTCCTCGATAGTGACGATCTCCAGCCTGGCCAGTCATATTCGTTTACGTGGTGCGTGCCCGGCACCTATCAGATTGAGGACCACCGCGGCAGTGCCAGGGCCACGATCGTCGTTACGGGCACAGGCCCATCGCCGAGCCCGTCACCCGGCATCAGCCCGAGCCCGTCACCCGGCATCAGCCCGAGCCCGTCACCCGGCATCAGCCCGAGCCCGTCACCCGGCATCAGTCCGAG
>DATMEE010000393.1:0-3598 GCA_035557035.1 Phycisphaerae bacterium | reverse complement strand
GCCCCCATCGGGACCGAAACCGAGTCTTCACGCGTTTGCGTCTCCTGCTTGTCGAAGCGTGCGGTAAACCAGAACGTGGAACCGACGCCCAGCGTGGATTCGACGTGTATGTCTCCGCCCATCATTTCCACGAGCTGCTTGCTGATCGCGAGGCCCAGGCCGGTGCCGCCGTGCTTGCGCGTCGTGCCACCGTCGGCCTGCGAGAAGTCGTCGAAAATCCGTGATTGTGCTTCGGAACTGATCCCCAAGCCGCTGTCTGTCACTTCAAACCGGAGCGTCAAGTCTTTCTCGGTCTCGTCGATACGCGCCAGGCTGATCACGACCGCGCCGCTCTCGGTGAACTTGATCGCGTTGCCCGTGAGATTGGTCAATATCTGGCCCAGGCGCAGGGGGTCGCCCACTACGCCGGTGATCATCTCCGCAGGAATGTTGCAGGCGAGCTCCAGGCCCTTGTTCTGGGCGCGCTCGGCAAGCAATTCGACGATGTCTTCGACGGTGCCGCGAAGATCCATGTCGACGCGCTCGAGCTCGAGCTTTCCGGCCTCGATCTTCGAGAAGTCGAGAACGTCGTTGATGATGCCCAGCAGCGTCTTGCCCGAGCGCTGCACCGTTTCGGCGTACTTGCGCTGCGTTCCCGTCAATCCCGTTTCGAGCAGCAGCTCGGTCATGCCGAGCACGCCGTTCATGGGGGTGCGGATCTCATGGCTCATGCGGGCTAAGAAGGAGCTCTTCGCGTGATTCGCGGACTCCGCGGCTTCCCGGGCGAGGCGCAGCTCTTCTTCGCTGCGCTTGCGCTCGGTGACGTCGCGGGCTACGGCAATCTTGCCGATACACTTGTTATTGTCGTCGACGAGAGGCGCCACGGCGACCTGGATGTCGACTTCAGTGCGCGACTTGGTCATCGCCTTGGTGTCATAGGAGAATCTCTCGCCGGCGATAAGACGCTTCATCCAGCTTTCGTCCTCCTCCGGTGTGGATTGCCCCACTTTGATCGTGCGGCCCAGCGCTTCGGCAGGCGGGTAACCGAACATCGCCACGGCGCCGGAATTCCAGCTGGTGATCGTGCCGTTCAGGTCCTTGGTCCAGATCGCTTCGCTGGACTGCTCGACGATGGTCGCGAGCAGCTTGTTCTTCGATTCGCTTTTTCCGAGCGAGGCCAGCAGGCTTTCCATGCTGTTCGCCATGTTGTTGAACGCTTCGGCGGCCAGACGGACTTCCGGCGCGCCTGCGGATTCGATGCGCACCGCGTGGTCGCCCTGGCTGAACCGGTTCGCGCCTTCGGCGAGCATGCGGAGCGTTCCAAGATTGCCGCGGAATATGAGCCACAGGAACTGGAGCATCAGGAACAGCGTGGCGGCAACGATCTGGAGCTGTTTGACGAACTGCCCCCACAACCGGTTCTGGGCGCGGTTCGGCGTCATCTTGGCATGGAGTGATCCGTATCCCACTCCGCCCGCGGCCACGGCCAATGTATCTTCGACGGCTTCGATGTACGCAACGGCCGAGAACCACCTCGGCGAGTCGAGCACGTCCGGCTTGTCCGTCGCGACGATTTTCTTGCCGTCCTTGTCGGTCCACTGGAAGCTGTCGATTTCACCTTTTCTGACCTGGTTCCTCAGCAACTGGCTGATCGCCGCGTATTCGCCGAGGATCGCCTGGTCCGCAACGAGCGGCGCGAGGAAAGTCAGTGTTTCGGTCATCTCCCGCTGCAGCCGGGCGGAATGCTCGGCGGCGCCTTCGACGAGCAGCAGGTAAGTCTGTACGCCGCCTCCGACCATGATCGCCAATCCGACGGCGAGCATCAGGCGCGAGACCAGACCCCATTTCGCCCAGAACTGAAACCATCGCATGTCTTTGATCATGACTTTCCCCGGCAGGCGCATTTTGGTCGGCTATTTGACTTGCGTGGTTTTGTAGAAGGCGCGGTAGTTGTCGTAGTCGCGGTTCTCGGCCGCGACGAAGCCCAGTTCGGCGGTGCTTTTCAGCAGCTCGGAGCCGGCCTCGAGTATCTTGCGGCCCTCGGGGTCCTTGGACATGTTCACGAAGGCGTCCCTGACCGCGGCAGCCTTGTCCTTCGGCACCTTGGGATTCGCCATGATGCACAGGTCCTGGTAGATCTCCGAAGTCCAGAGCGCGCGATACTCGAACGCCTCGCGGCGCGCGTAGCGCGACATGACGCTGCTGTTGACGCCCGCGGCCGCGACCTTGTTGACCTTGAGCTGGGCCGATGACGCTTCCTGGTTCCCCGTGAACACGGCTTTCGCGTTCACTTTGGCCCTGAGCAGCGCGTCCATCGGCAGCCAGTACCCGGTGAAACCGTCCGGCGTCACGAAAGCGACCTCTTTGCCGTTCAGGTCCTGGAGAGTCTGGACGGGTGAATCCTGGGGTACCACGATCTGGGAGCGAATGCCGGGTCCCGCGGGGCGTGCGATCACCTTGTAGCCGAGGCGGTCTCTGTCGGGCGTGAAGAAGTGATTGGTGTAAAGAAAGTCGTATTCGCCGCGCTCGGCAATGGCGTTGCCCTCTTTCGTCGTCTTGGCCAGCTTCAGCTCGACGGGGACACCGCTTTTCCGGCTCACGTAGGTGAGAATGGGATTCCAGTACTGCGCGGTCAGTGCGACGCTGCGCTGGTTGAGCACGTTGAACGTGTATGCCGCTTCGCCGGCAACAGCCGGCGATTGCAGGGCAACGGCCGTCGCAAGAATCAATCCGGCCCGCTTGAGTGTTTTCAGAAACATGACCTTCTCCTTTGTTAAACCGCTACTTTTACGAACAGCATCGCCCCGCTCAGCACGAGCAGCACGCCCACGACCTTCAGCATGCCTTCGCTCGTGATGTCGAGATGGACCTTGTTGCCGGTGTAAAGACCGAGAGCCATGGGCACGATGCTGAGGGCATAAGCGATCTGAAGCTGCGGCTCGAGCAGCAGTCCGGCCACCAGGAACAGCGAAAGCCTGAATGCGCCGTCGATCGCGATCAGCCATGAAAATGTCGCGCGCACGGCAGTCTTGTCCAGCAGGCGGCGCGTCAGGTACATGATGTAGGGCGGCGAGCCTGTGCCGAAAAGGGCGCCGGCGCCGCCGCCGACCAACCCCGCGGGCAGCGCCCACGCCCTTGATATCTGGCCCACGGGCTGCAGGCCGAATATGCCGCGAAATCCGAAAAACATCGTGAAGGCGCCCAGGGTAAGCAGCACCGGGGCGGTCGGCAGCTTCAACAGGGCGAAAGCGCCCACGCAGGCGCCGATCAGGCCGAACGGCAGCAGCACCCTGATCTCGGCCCAATCGACCTGCTTCCTGTTCGTGCCGCCCAGAACGACCGACGCCGTGAAATCGAGCGCAAGCACGAGCGGAACCGCGAACTGGAGGGGATGGGACAAGGCCAGCAGCGGCACGGCGATCAGCCCGGAGCCAAACCCGGTGATACCCCGTATGAAATACGCGCTAAGCACTATGCATAGCACCAGTGACATGTCGGCCATTACGGCATCCTCTATGGAAAACGGCTGCATCCAGACTGCTCACAGGGTTAACGGTCGTCCTTCCGCGGTCTTTAATCACATTGATGTCCCGGGGGCTCCCTGGAGGGGCTAAAGAAT
>DATMEE010000392.1:0-6991 GCA_035557035.1 Phycisphaerae bacterium | reverse complement strand
GCATCTGAGCCCATCCCTGCCGTGTGCCCTCGCGCATCTCGGGGGTCGCCAGGCCCTCGTGCGTGAGCGTGAGTTCCGTGCCCCCGCGCACTTCCCTGAACTCCAGCGTCACACGGGTATTTACCACCGGCGGGTCGTGGTTCACCTTCCAGGTAAATACAATCCGCTGCGGCCGCAAGATTTCCACAAACTCCCCCTCCATCACCCACTCGAAGTTGGGATCGACGCCCTCCATTTCCTCCGGACTGCCGATCTGCTTCATCACGTAGCGCCCGCCCGCCCGCGCATCGATCTCGCAGTCGTGCAGTCCCTCGGGCCGGCCGGTGTACCACCATTTGCGGCGCATCTCGGTGGAGAGCCAGGCGTCGAACACGCGCTCGCGCGGAGCGCGGATGAAACGCGAGACGCGAACCACAGACGTTTGATTTCCTGCCGGGGCAGATCGAGTGGTCATTTCCGTTTCCTCCTTTTTGAATGTTTCTTTGATTCAGGCACGGCGTCGGGCTGTTCCAGAAAAGCGGCCAGTGAATCCAACTGGTTCGTCCAATAGGCGTGATATCGTTCGATCCACCCCGCGGCGGTCTTGAGTGGCTGCGCGTCCAGGCGGCAGCGCCGCATGCGCCCTTCGCGCGCCTGCCGGAGAAGCTTGGCGCGTTCGAGAACTCGCAGGTGCTTGCTGACGGCCGGCAGGGACATCTTGAACGGCCGGGCCAACTCGGTGACCGACGCATCGCCGCGGGCCAGTCGGGCGACGATCGCACGCCGCGTGGGATCGGCCAAGGCGGCAAAGGTGGCGTCGAGGCTCCGGCGATACTTAACCATATAGTTAAATGTAACACATGGATCGTAGCATTGCAAGAAAAAAGACCGTATTCCGGCCGAGCCCCGAAGAAAGAGTCCGTCACAGGGTCCTGCGCGGGCGCTTGCGCGCCGCAACATGCCCGGGAGCCGAATCAACTTACCCATCAACAGGCATGGAACGCGACCATGCGGGCGAAGTGCTCCTTCGCCCACGCGGTGATCATGAATTGGATAAGACTCGCTTCATTCGGCGGGGAAGCTCGGTGAGCGATTTGGGAGTCGGCAGACCGGCGAGCACGCGCTTCAACGTCAGACCCTTCGGCAGGTTCCGCGCGCCGAGCCGCAATGCCTCCGCGATTCCAAACCACGTCTCGCCCTTTGCGTCGGCGACCCGGCCGGCGTACTGATCGGGCCATTCGCCGTTCCGTCGATAATGTGCCGTGGCCCATGAGGTGATCTGACCCACGGTCAGGCGACGCTTCCGCAAATGGTCCGCCGAATCGCCGCGCAGGCGGGCGAAGAGCTTGTAGAGCGAGGACCCTTTGGGAAGGCTGCGATACCCAAACCGAAGCGAATCGTTGACCGCCTCCCATGTGTTGAGCGGAGATTCATGAACAGGGCCCACCCTACGATGCGGCCACCGGCCGGTGCGCCGGTGATAGGCCGCCGCCCAGCGGAGAATCTCAGGCACCGAGAATGGAGGCAGACACTGCGCTCGGCGCACCCCGCGTTCCCGCGCCAGCAAGTGAGCCAAAGTTTCACCACCGGGCAGGGATCGGCGCCCATGCTGCAGCGCAAGGCTGACGGCCTGCCAACTATCGCCGGGTGATTCGGGAATGGGAATGGACTGAATGCGTGGGTATCGTCCGGTTCGATCATGATATGCGTCGGCCCATTCGAGGATTTTTTTTATCGTCAGCGGCGATTCAGCACGATAGGGCCGAGCGCCGCAGCGATCGAGTAACAATGCGCGCAGAGACGAACCCTTTGGAACCCCCGCAACACGACCAACCTTGAGCGCCCTGCTGAGAGTTACCCAGGACGCCGGCATGCCACGCAATGCATCCGAACCTTCCGTCGGCCAGCGCCCCGTCCGTCGATGATGCTCCTTCGCCCATCCAATGATCTCCTGGTCCGTGACCATCACCGCTACACGGTATGGCCGAACGCCGCAGCGCGCGCTTAACAATGCGCGCAAGGACGACCCCTGCGGAACCCCGCCGACACGTCCGTTCTTGAGCGCCGTGCTGAAAGCTCTCCAGGTCGCCGGCATGCCGCGCAATGGGGTCGACCCTTCGGTCGGCCACCGCCCCGTCCGCCGATGATGCTCCTTCGCCCATTCTATGATTTCCTGTTCCGTGAGAATCACCCGTGCACGGTTGGGAACGACCCCGCGACGATCGGCAAGAAACTTTGCGAGTGCGACGGATTCCTTAACTCCCTTAACCCGGCCCTGCCGAAGCAACTGATCGGCCACATACCAACTGACGAACATTCCAGGGCTCTTGCTCCTTTTTGTGGAAGGCGTGGGCCATGAGCCGTGAGCCTGATAAAAGGAATCAATCCACTCGAGCAGAGTCAGCACATCGACGCGCGGAGTGGAGCGGGCCGATCCGCCCCGATGCGTCTCGAGCAGCTTTGCCAAACCCCATCGCCGGCCCTTCTCTCCTCCATCGCGGTGCAGGATTCTGTCGACTTGTTCCCATGACAGGGCATGGGCCTGACCGGGGATCAAGCCGCTCGCCAGCGAAGGCCAACGGCCTTGTTGGCGATGGAACTCGTCAGCCCAGCGCAATATTTCCTGCTGTCGAACAATGCGGCGTGGCTTCCCCGGCCGTTTGCCTACGTGACGATGCAGGAATTTGGAAAGCGAATCTCTGCCGGGCTTCATCCCCCGTTTGCCAGTTACCAGGGCGCCGTGCACGCCGAACCAGCTCTCCCCCGGCGCCTCGGGGATCGACCCCGAATTCGAGGCCGGCCATTTGCCGGTCCGTTTCCGATGGGCATGTGCCCACTGGAGAATGCGCTTCTGATCCAGCGGAGGCTTCTGATATTTTCGCGACGGGCCAACCAGCGGGTTAAATAGTTTGGCGATGGAGGACTTGCCGGGCAGCCCCCTCATCCCTTCACCCAATGCGCTGTTCAGCCCCGACCAGGTCTCTCCAGCGGCGGCCAGCACTTTCCCTGAATTGACCGTCGGCCATTTGCCGGTTCTTGAGAAGTGATCGCAGCCCCAGGCGATGATGTCGTCGACCGAAAGCACCGGCTTGTACATTCGGCGGGTCATTCCGACCGTTCGCCGAAGCAGGGCCCGCAGCGTCTCTCCGCCCGGCAGGCCGTATCTTCCCTTCATGAGGGAATCGTTGACGTTCGACCATTTCAGGCCGTCCGGCGCCCCGATCACCTGGCCGGCGAGCATGGACGGGAAGCGCCCGAACCGCTCGAAGTGGACCCTGGCCCATTTGATGATCTGCTTTTCAGAGAATTGCGGAAACTTGCCGCGCATGTCGATCCGGCTTTGCTTTAACTTAGGATGCCAACAGTAGGTTCAAGGGATTTTCCAGGAAGCCGATCACCATACGGCAAAATCGCGCGGCGTCGGCGCCGTCGATCACCCGGTGGTCGAACGAGAGAAACAGCGGGAGCATCTTGCGGATCACGATCTGGCCGCCGCGGACGACCGGCTTTTCCTCGAGCTTACCCATGCCCAGGATCGCGACCTCGGGGTAGTTGATCATCGGTGTCGCGAAGGTGCCGCCCAGGGCCCCGACGTTCGTCACCGTGAACGTTCCGCCCCGCATGTCGTCGATGCTCAGCTTGAAGTCGCGGGCGCGATCGGCGATCTCGCGCATCTCCTTCGAGATGGTCATCAGGCCTTTGCGGTCCGCGTCGCGCAGCACCGGCACCATCAGCCCCTTCGGCGTATCCACCGCGATGCCGATGTGAACGTAGTCCTTGAAGATCATTTCTCCGGCAGCATCATCGTATGACGCGTTGAACGCCGGGAATTGGCGCAGCGTCCCGGCGATGGCCTTGATCATGAAGGCCGTGATGCTGAGCTTGACGCCCTGGTCGGCCATCACGCTGCCATGCTCCTTGCGGAAGGCTTCAAGATCGGTCACGTCGGCCTCGTCGCCGTGTGTGACGCGCGGCAGGGTCCAGGCCCGCTGCATCTGACGGGCGATGGTCTTGCGGATCTGAGCCACCTTCTCGCGGCGGACCGGCCCCCACTGCGAAAAGTCCGGGAGCGCTTCAGCCCCGGCGGATGGCGCCGGTTGAGAGGCACGAACCGGCGATTCCTGCCCGCGCCTGACTTCGGGTTCCTCCGCAGTTCGGCCGCGAGGCGATGCTTCCGGTCGACTTTCAGCGCGCGGCGCGCCTTTGCCCGTCGGTCCCGCCAGCTCGAAACGCTCGACGTCCTCCTTCACGATGCGGCCGCCGGGACCGGTACCGTGGACCTCGTGCAGATCGACGCCTTTTTCCCGGGCATAGCGGCGCACGGCGGGCGCGGCCGCAATCGGCGCTTCGCTGCGCTCTTCATCAGAACCGCTGACGTGTGCGGGCATCGGAGGCCGGCCATCGCGAGCGACGGCGGGCGGCACCCGCCCGACCGACGATGCCGGGGCAGAGGCACGATGCTGCGCCGGCTCCCGCTGTCCGCCCTGCGTGCCTTGCCGCGCGGCCGGCGCCTCTTCTTCCTCCGGCTCATCGGCGGCGGATTCTTCGTCGCGCTCTTCGGCAGGAATCTCTTTCTTTCCCGATGCCGCGGCAGGCTTCGCGGCTTTCTTTTCCGCAGGCGCGCCCGCGCCGCCATCCACTTCAAGCAGGACGTCGCCGACCTTGACCGCGTCGCCGGCCTTCACGTTCAGCTTCGTAATCTTGCCCGCGTACGGGACGGGCAGCTCGACGGAAGCCTTGTCGGTCTCGACCTCCATGACCATCTGGTCGGCCGTGACCGTATCGCCTTCGTTGATCATGACATTGACGACCTGGGCCTCATGAATGCCTTCGCCCAGATCGGGAAGTTTGAATTCTCTGGCCATTTTTTGGGTTCCGAGTTATGAGTTTTTTTGAGTAGCGGGCGTGTGGGGAACAGGCCAATTGCCTGTTCCAAACGAGCCCCGGTTGAAGATCAGTAATTCAAGACTTTTCGAGCCGCCATCACGACCTTCGTCGCATTGGGCAGATACGGCTGTTCTAGATTGAAAAACGGCATGACCAGATCATAGCCGGTCACGCGCTGAATCGGCGCTTCCAGATACATGAGCGAGTCTTCAACGATGCGGGCGATGATCTCGGCCGCCGGGCCGCAGTTCCGCGGGGCCTCGTGGACCACCACGCAGCGCCCGGTCTTGCGGACAGATGCCATGATCGTGTCCGTATCCAGCGGCACCAGGCTGAGCAGGTCGATCAGCTCGGCATTTAAGTCGTGCTCTTCCTTCAACTCGTCCGCGGCTTCGAGCACCGGTCGCATCGAAGCGCCGTAGGACACGATGGTGACATCCTCGCCCTCGCGGACGACCTGCGCTTTGCCGATCTCCATCGTCTCCGGCTCGTCGGGCACTTCTTCCTTGAAGGCCCGATAGCAGGCCTTCGGCTCGTAGAACATGACCGGATCGGGATCAAAGATCGACGCCCGCAATAGCGCCCGCGCGTTGCGCGGCCCCGACGGAATCACCACTTTCAATCCCGGAAGGTGCGCCCAGATCGCCTCGCGGCTCTCGCTGTGATGTTCGATCGCGCGAATGCCCGCGCCATACGGCATGCGAATCACCATGGGGCAGGTGAATCGCCCGCGCGTGCGATTGCGAAACCGGGACACGTGGTTCTCCACCTGGTGAAATCCGTGATAGCCGAAGCCGGAAAACTGCATTTCGCAGATCGGCTTCAATCCGGTGAAGCACAGGCCTAGCCCCAGCCCGACAATCGCCGATTCGGCCACTGGAAAATCAATCACCCGGTCTGGACCGAAATCCTTGAGCAAGCCCTCGGTGATACGAAAGACGCCTTCATCCTGACCGACGTCCTGGCCGATGATCAACGTCGTCGGGTCTTCCTGCAGCGCCTCGCGCATCGCGAGATTCAACGCCTTCGCCATCGTCAACAGTGCCATGTCTCAATTCCTGAATCGGGGCTCGGGGTTTCCTAACGGACGCCAACTACCACTTGAACGCAGTCTGTCTCTTCGCCCCCACGGGGGCGACGGGCTGTAGCCACGGGTGAAGCGAAGCGGAACCCGTGGATATGTTGCGCCCGATGAAAGTCCGCTCCGAAGGAGCGGCGCAATTCCGAAATGCGTAACGTCTTGGCATTTCGTCGATCTTATCCTTGACCACGTTCGCACCGGGTATTAGCCGGTGCCACACTCACTACACCGTCCGCTTCGCCTTCATCATGTGCGCGCCAAAATCAGCAATCGTCTCCGTGTCCGGCTCCGTCAACTCCTCGCCGTTCGCCGCCGCAAGATACTGCTTGAATTCCTTCAACTGCCGCTTCAAATAATCCGGCATCTCCGCGAAGCAGTGACGGAACGGCTCGGTCGCATCCGGCGTATAGCCTTCCGCCTTCTCGACAGCCGCCGAAATCTGGTTCTGAACCTCGTCCTCCATCTTCTCCCGATCCTTGTCGGTGAAGAGCCCCTTGCCCTTCACGTAACACCAGAATCGATTGAGCGGATCCCTCGGCTGCCAGCACGCCACCTCTTCCTCGGTGCGATACTTCTTCGGGTCGTCGGCGGTCGTATGCACGCCCAGCCGATAGGTCACCGCCTCGATCAGCGTCGGCCCGCCGCCCTCCCGCGCCCGCTTCACCGCCTCCTGCGTGACCGCGATCATCGCGAGAATGTCGTTCCCGTCGACCTGATAGCCATTGATGCCGTAGGCGATCGCCTTCTGCGCCAGCGTCTGCGAAGCCGTCTGCTTCTTTCGCGGAAGCGAAATCGCCCAGTGATTATTCTGAATCACGAGGATCAGCGGTGCGTTGAAGATGGCCGCGCAGTTCAATCCCTCGTGAAAGTCCCCCTCGCTCGTCCCGCCATCCCCGACAAATGCCAGCGCCACGTTGCCGTTCTTCTGCAGCTTGCAACCCCACGCGATGCCCGCCGCATACTGCACCTGCGACGCCACCGGCACGCAGATCGGCATGTCATGCGCGCCCTTCGGCGGCGAGGCGCCTTCTTCGTTCCCGCCCC